>CAZOEM010000236.1:0-4845 GCA_964578735.1 uncultured Halobacteria archaeon
CACCTGTAGGTTCAAAAGGGTGGATTTTGGAACTGCGGAAAAGATAGTAGAAAAGCTATTGCTCATCGCCGCGTTCTCGTCCACCCTTATCGTATTTTTTATCATTGCATTTATGTTTAAGGAGGGCATACCGGCGTTGGCACTGGGCTGGGATTTCTTCTTTGGGATGACATGGAGTCCACAGCATAATCAATATGGCATTGTTCCGCTAGTAATATCCACTTTCATTGTGGGAATAGGCGCATTGGTAATAGCGGCGGTTATCGGCATACCAGCGGCGATTTTTTTGGCGGAATATTCTCCCGCATGGCTGAGAAACATTATCAAACCTTGTGTAGAGATGTTAGTTGGGATTCCTTCGATCGTGCTTGGCTTTTTTGGCTTGATTGTGATTGTGACGTTTATAAGAGACTCTTTTGGTGGTTACGGGGAGTGCATATTAGCAGGTTGGATAATCCTTGCAATAATGACATTACCTCATGTCATGAGCATATCTGAAGATTCTATTCGTGCGGTTCCAAAAGGCTATAAAGAAGGTTCACTTGCTCTCGGCGCTACACAGTTACAGACTATAAAGAAAGTGATATTACCTAATGCTCGCTCCGGGATATTAGCAGCTATGGTTTTGGGTATGGGAAACGCAATAGGAGAAACAATGGCGGTTTTAATGGTCATCGGTAATCCTGAGATACCTTTCATTCCTTCCTCTCTTTTAGACCCTGTCCGTGTGCTTACATCCACGATCGTTATCGAAATCCCTTATGCTGTTTGGGGTTCATTGCATCAGCAGGCACTATTTGCCCTCGGAGTGGTATTGTTTATTGTCGTTGCTATTCTCAATCTGATTACCACCGCCGTGGTAAAGAGAGGGGGAGAGTAGAGATGGGTGATGGGTGATGGGTGAGAAGGGAGAGGAATGAAAGTAAAGGAAGAGCTAGTAAAGGGGGGTTTGTGTGTTGCTGCACTTTTATCTGTGGCGGTGTTATTAATCGTAGTTGGTTACGTATTTGTTAATGGGATAGGGGTAATAAGTCTAAATTTCTTGCTCGAATCCCCTTATCGGTTTGAATATGGCGGTATATTCCCGCAGATTATCGGGTCAATATGCTTGGTTGCGATCTGTCTGCTTTTTGCCGTTCCCATGGGTGTTGCATCTGCGATATATCTTGCGGAATATGCATCGGATAATGTAATAACAAGAACGGCCCGGTTCTTTGTGGAATGCTTAGCTGGGATACCATCAATAGTGATAGGGTTGTTCGGACTTGTATTTCTTGTCTATTATCTTGATTTAGGTATTTGCCTGCTATCTGGCGGGTTAGCACTTGGATTCATGATTCTACCCTGGACCGTTCGTGCCTCTGAAGAAGCGATAAAAACCGTCCCTCACACTTATCGCGAGGCTTCCCTTGCATTAGGAGTTTCTAAGTGGCGAACCATTCGTAGCGTGGTTTTGAAAAGCGCCTATCCGGGTATAATAACCGGGATATTGCTAGGCATGGGAAAAGCGATAGGGGAGACTGCCGTTGTTCTTTTAACTGCAGGTTCCGGTCTGGAGTCCTTTTTGCCAAAGTCTATATTTGACCCTGTTGCGTCATTACCGGTTTATATCTACATGATGGCAACGCAGGGTCATACATCTGCGGCTTATTCTCGCACTTTTGCCGCTTCTCTTGTGCTCATCATGATGTTTTTGGTGATAAGCGTATTTGCTTTGTTACTTCGGAATAGATACATTAGGCATATGGGTAGGAGGTAAGAGACAAGGGAAAAAATGAGCAAAATAGAAGTTTGTGGTTTGAATGTCTATTACGAGAAAGGGACAGTGCATGCGTTAAAAGAGGTGAATCTAGAGATAGAAACGAATAAAATAACCGCGTTGATAGGTCCTTCCGGGTGCGGAAAGACGACTTTTATCAGGGCTCTGAACAGAATGAATGAAGTCAATGACGTAATGACGAAAGGCAAGGTTTTTATAGATGGAGTGGAGATATATAATAGGGGAGTGGATGTCATAAACTTGAGGAAGAAAGTAGGGATGGTATTTCAGCAGCCAAATCCCTTCCCTATGAGCATATATGATAATGTCGCCTACGGCCCGAGGATTCATGGGACACGGAACAAGAAGTTGGACACTATAGTAGAAGAGAGTTTGAAGAAAGCGGCATTGTGGGACGAAGTGCACGATCGGTTGGAGAAAAACGCATTGAAGTTCTCCGGCGGTCAGCAACAGAGGTTATGCATTGCACGTGCGCTTGCTGTGAATCCGGAAATCATCCTCTTTGACGAGCCATGCTCGGCTTTGGACCCTATATCAACCGCGAGGGTAGAAGATTTGTTAAGGGCATTGAAAAAGGATTACACGATTGTTATCGTTACTCATAACATGCAGCAGGCAGCCCGCGTATCCGATTTCACCGCTTTTTTCCTTCTCGGCGAGATGATAGAATATGGCAAGACAACGCAAATATTCGAGAAACCCCGAGATAAGAGGACTGAGGATTATGTTACTGGGAGATTCGGCTAAAATGCCACTAAGAAAAGAATACCTGGCGGATTTGGAGAAGCTCAAAGGAGACGTGCGGAGGATGGGCGAGCTGTCGAAGGAATCAGCGAAAAACGCCATCAAAGCGCTTGTCCAGCGAGATATGGGATTAGCATCGAGGATAATCAAAGAGAACAGCGTGATAGACGAACTGGAATTTGACATTGAGAACAGATGCATGAAACTGTTAGCGTTGCAACAGCCCATGGCGGTAGACCTCAGGACAATAGGAACGTGTATGAAAATAATCACCGATTTTGACCGGATAAGCGACCTTGCAGGCGACATTGCCGAGATTGTATTGCTGATAGCAGATGAACCGCATGTGAAACCGCTGATAGATATACCGCGGATGTCGGAGATTTCGCAAGGCATGCTCTCTGACTGTCTTGAAGCGTTTTCGACCGGCGAGATAAACGTGCTGGAAAATTTCTCGGAACGAGACGATGAGATAGATGCACTATTTGACCAGGTCAGACGGGAATTGATAACGATTACGATAGAAAAGCCACGATTCATTGCAAATGCGAGCCATCTGAACTTCGTAGCGTTGCATTTAGAGCGAATCGGTGACCACGCATGCAATATCGCTTCTCGTATCATATATATGGTTACAGGGAAGAGGAAGAAGTTGGAGTGACTGCGTAAGATGGAAGAAGCGAGAAAAGTTCAGATAACCGGAAAATCAACCTATATGATTACGTTGCCGAAGAAGTGGGCGGTTGATGTCGGCCTGCAGCCTGGTTCGCTGGTCTCTCTCTCATATCGGAATGAGGGAACATTACTGCTTACGCCGTCTACGACTAAACCTGTAATCAGTCATAAAACATTAGAAATCAATGGTGAAAAGAACGGGCTCAGAAGGGATATTATAGGCGCTTATGTGATGGGGCACCAATTCATAGAGCTCCATGCACGCACGATACCACAGGAAATAAGAAAAGAGATACAGGGGATCTGCAAAGGTCTCATTGGTAGTGAAATAGTAGAAGAGACAAAGGACAAGATTGTAATCTACGACATCCTGGATCCTGGTGAATTTACGATTGATAAGGGTCTTAAAAGGATGTATGCACTAGTATATGGAATGCTTAAAGACCTGATAGATGTCTTTAATGCAAGACGGAAGAAGGAAATGCTGTGTGGGATTGTCTCACGGGATGAAGAGGTGGATAGGGTTTTCTTACTAATCTCGAAGCAATTCATCATGAGATTAAAAGCGGGGTGGGTCTCGAAAGAAGACCCGCTAAATCTCGTTGAAGCTTTCCATTATCGTCTCGCTGCTGACAATCTCGAAAGAATCGGTGACCATGCGGTAAAGATTGCAAATACGCTCGCTTCTATTGGCTCTGATGATGATTTACCCCATGATATAACAGATAAGATCGCATGTGTTGGGCGGAATTCGCTGGATAGTGTTGAAAAAAGCATCATTTCACTTCGAAGAGTGGATGTAGCGCTTGCAGGTACTGTATTGCGAGAGAATGCGAAGATAACGATGGACATATCTGAGATCAATCGATTGAAGATGGACACATCAAACGCGCTACCGATAGGTATTATAACCGATAGTATCAGCCGAATAGGGGACTATGCAGGGAACATTGCGGAACTTGCAATTGATTTACACCAATTATAGTGGTGTTTCATCCTCTTCGCCCCCTTATCTTCTCACGAAGCTTTTTCTGCCGCTCACCTAAAACGGAATTCATTTGCAACATACTTGGGATTGATATCAAAATATACGGTTAAGTGGTTAGATTCCCCCCACCCTAATACATATCGTAATGTATTGAGATACACACTCGGATACGGATTATCCGGTGGACCTAACAGCCAGAAATGCACATGCTTAATGTTGTGTTGCTTGATAAACAGCAAAAAATTATCACCAACATCCGCGGTATGAATTTCCGGACTCACACTAAAAATAAAATCGTCTAACTCTGCCCAGTCCTTATCAATCGTTTTTTCGTCATATGTTCCAAGTTTTTCTAAATCTACATTTAATCCTACCCTTTCTTTCAAGTCTCTTGCCAGCTTGGCAAATTGAAACAAAGTAGAGCGATATCTTGCTCCATGAACTTGCCCTAGATTCACTAAATAAAAAGGGATATCTTCATATTCAGGATTCTCTAAAATTGAAATCACGCCATCTATAACCTTTTCATAATTATCTTCTCCATTTAACTTCAAATCAATCTTTGGGAAAGTAATCCGCTTAAAATTTTGACCATTAGCTCGAACTTGCCGTGCATGTTCAGAATACACGCTGAGAATATTTTCTAATTTCCCGTCAT
>CAZOEM010000237.1:0-4838 GCA_964578735.1 uncultured Halobacteria archaeon
GCTCACCCATACCTGCGCATCCAACAACCACAAATTTATTTATGTGCGCCATTTTCTTCTTCTCCGTTAGGTATAAAATGCCAACATTAAAAAGACCTGTCATTTCTCCTCGTTTTTCTCTCCCTTTATTTTAGCCTGCCACGCTAAGAAATTGCAATACGGACACCCTAAATCCCACAGCCTGCCCCTGCCTTTGCCTTTGCCCTTCTTTATTATCTTTAGCTTAAACAAAGTAGGATGCACATCGCACTTATCTCCGGTCACTAACAGTCTCCCGGAGCTGGCAGGCGGCAGAGGCAGTGAAAAACTGCATGTGGGATAATTAGTACAACCAACGAATCTTTTCCGCCGTTTCGAAGTAGCCCAGAAGAGATTTGCACCACATTCCGGGCATGTACCCACGATTTTAGCATCCTTCAAAGCATCTTTAAGCGAGTTTGCTATCTCGTCCCGGTTAGCCACCATCTCCTTGAATGCAGCCCTCAGCATATCTCGGGAATCGTTCACAATCTCCTCCTTCTTCTGTTTGCCCTCGCTTATCCCATCCATCTCCAGCTCGAGCGTTTTTGTCATCTCCGGCTTCGTTATCATCGTTGCATATTTCTCTAATGAATCCATAAGCGCAACTGCCTTCTCCGTTGGTTTCGCCGGGTTGCCCTGCACGTATGTTCTATCATACAACTTTCCTATTATCTCATGTCGCGTACTCTTCGTGCCCAGCCCCAAATCATCCATCTTCTTTATTAGTCCCGCTTGTGAAACCCTGTTTGGCGGTTTTGTTTCCTTCTCTACAAGCTCGATATGCTCAAGTTCCACTTTCTCATCCTCTTTTAACGGTGGTATTACCAGCTCCTCTTTCTTCTGATACGGATAGATAGCGAGGAAACCTTGCTCCTTAAGTAGTCTACCCTTTGCTGCTAATGGCTCGTCACCTATCTCAGCCGTCACATTTGTATCTTCCCATTTCGCAGCGTCCGAAAGAGTAGCTAAAAAACGCCTAACTACAAGTTCATAGACTTTCCATTCGTCCTTCTCCAGCTTCTCTTTTGTTGTTTCTGCGACCGGATGTATAGGCGGATGGTCAGTGGTCTTTTTTTTACCTGCAGTTGGCTTTAATTCCTTCTTCTTGAGTAGCAACTTGGCGTGCTTACCAAATTCTTTGTGCTTCTGGAACATCTGCACTAACGCCTTTAAATCAAGTGTGTCGGGATATGTGGTATTATCAGTACGATGATAAGAGATGAGTCCACCCAGGTATAACCCCTCTGCAAGAGCCATTAGACGCTTCGGCGTATAGCCTATAGCGGATGCAGCACGTATAAAAGCGGTAGTATCAAAAGGCGCAGGCGGCTTCTCAATCCGTAACTTCGTCTTTAGCGTACGAATGATTCCCGCCTTGGCAGCTTCTATTCTCGCTTTTGCACCTTCCGCTTCCTCCTTCTCCCAGAACTTACGTGTTTTATGTGTTACGTCGAGAATTTCACCGTTTTCTGTCTTTAATTTCGCATGCAGTTCCCAGTACTTACGCGGTACGAATTTCGCTATCTCCTTCTCCTTCTCTACCAGTAACGCAAGTGTCGGAGATTGCACACGTCCAACAGAGAAGAAGTCCTCTCCCAACCGATTTGCAGATAGAGATACGAACCGTGTCAGCGATGCACCCCAGACCAGGTCTATTATCTGTCTCGCTTCAGCGGATGCCGCCAAGTTATAATCTACCCCGCTTCTTGCCGCGAAACTCTCTTTTATGTCCTTCTCTGTTATCGCACTGTATCGCATCCGGTCAACCGTCAATTCAGGGCTTATTTTTTTGATACTGTTGAGCGCTTCAACACCTATTAGCTCCCCTTCACGATCGTAATCAGTAGCAATGGTAATATGATCGGCTTTTTTGGCTATCTGACCCAGCGTTTTAACTATATCCTTCTTTAATGCAACAGTAACTATTTTGGCATCTATCAGCTCGTAAGGGTCCACTTTGCTCCAACTATTATAGCTATCCGGGAAGTCAAGACCGAAGACATGCCCGCTCAGTCCCACAACTACCTTCCCATCAAACTCATGTGCATCTATGCCGCCAATCTTCTTCTTCTTAGCCTTGCCATTCGATAGAATGGACGCGATTCTTTTTGCTGTTGTCCCCTTCTCTGTAATTATGTAATGCATTTTTCCTCTTCAGTTACGATAGATATAACGTATTATTTCCTATGTCCTTATAAACTAAATTTAAAAAAGTACAAGAAATAATGTGTTCAAAGAACCGTCTTGACAAAAGCTTTTATGGCTATTTCAAACCCCCCATAGGCGCTAAAACTGCATTTAAATACCGCACTGCATTTGTCTTTACATCTAATGGATGTAACCGTTCGTGTAAATAATCGAGTTCGAGCTCCTCGTAGCTATTAGCAGTTATATTGCCACCGTATTTGTCTTTTCTTTCTATTGTCACTTTACCGACAGCGGGGAAAATAGTATGCTTGTATATCTGCAGTATGGGATTGCCCTCTGCGATCTTGGCAGGACAAAAAGCGCTCATTATCTTCTTCTCTATGCTTTTTGCAGGCTCGTCAACCGCAATGTAATTGCCCAATGATGAGGACATCTTCTCACCATCCAATCCGATTAATAGCGGCATATGGATACAAATAGGCACTTTGAAGCCCAATTTCGGTATGTTCTCACGCGAAAGCATGTGTATCTTCCGCTGGTCTATCCCGCCTACTGCTACATCTATATCCAGGTATGCTATATCCACTGCTTGCATCAGCGGATATATCGTCTGAGATACTTTCCGGTCTTCCTTGCTCCTTGAGAGTTCATCCATACTCCTCCTCGCTCTCTTTTCCGTCGTCACTGTGGCAAGCTTTAATACATTCATCATATATTCGTTTTCCAATTGGAAAGAAGACCCGAAAATGAATTCGGTCTCGTTACTTAAGCCAGCAGCGGCGAAACAGCGCTTGTTATAATCCGCAGTCTCCCGTATCTGCTCCAGGCTACCTTTTTCGTTTAGATACGCATGCAGATCAGCAAGGAGCACGATTATGTGAAAGCCGAAACGCTGCAGTTCTTTCAGCTTGTTTAGTATAGGTAAATGTCCGATGTGCACACGGCCACTTGGTTCATAGCCTACATACGCTCTTGGCTTCTTCTTTGACGACAATAACTCCTCTAACTCGTCCCTTGTTATTAGCTCCTCCACATTCCTTTCCAATATCCTCATTGGTTCGCTTTTGGTCATTGTTTTTATTCTTTCTTTCTTCCTTTCTTTCTTTCTGAACGGGCAGCCCGAGTGTATGCAGGGGGAGTGATTTTATCTCAAATTTTATGGTAAAAGTGAGATACTTGCCATCCTATCACCATTATAATTATGGGTATTAAATTATCTTTATAAAAAAAGTAAAAAATCACTGACTTTTTCGATTGTGCCCGAAATGCAATTAATCGATTTCAAACTATGAATATATGATTTATGAATTAATTCTTATATCCACTGCATCAGGAATTAAAATCTCATTACCTCTAATATCTATTGCAAGTATATCAGCAGAGTACTTTGTTGCTTTTTCATATAGCAACGTATGCCATACCCCCGTGAAACTCCCCTTCGCATCTTCATCTGGCGGCATGTAGATAGTTATTACAGGTGCTCCTGCTTCCTTGATGATTGCCCTAACATTCCTTATTCCGGAAGAATCAGTGGCATATGCAGTGATGCTTACGGGCGTTCCCGGCGCTACGATGTCGGGATACGCAGTTACGGCAGTGATGGCGGGACCCTCCTCGTCCCCAACCATCTCAACATCAGGTGCCTTTACTGATGCTACATTGCCGCTTTCATCTGTTGCGATTATGTCAATATTGTAAATCCCGCCGTCTGTAAAGATCATCGTACGCCATATCCCACTATATAGACCAGTATCCGCCGAATTCAACAGGAACGCAGTTGAGACTTCCTCGCCATCTCTACTGATGATTGCTTTGACGTCCCTTACGCCCGAAAGGGCATCGGTGACTTCCGCAGAGACCTCTATTGGCGTTCCGGAATCCGCAGAAGTAGGACTCACCACGATATTTGTTATGCTTGGGGCTTCTGTATCTACCGGTTTCGGAATTAGCTCTATACTGGTGGGCGCTCTGAATACTGCCTCGTTGCCTCTATTATCCACTGTGAGTATGTCAAGATTGTAAATCCCACTTTCCGTAAAGATCATCGTATTCCATGCTCCGGTATATATTCCATCTTCGTCAGGGTCCGACATGAACACGGTAATGGGATCACTGCCTTCTTTTGTTAGGATACCACGGGCCCTTCTTACGCCTGATATATCATCGGTGACGTTTACCGTGATGTTTATTTGGTTGCCTGGCTTTGCTGAAGTAGGACTTACAATTATATCCGTAGCGTTAGGACCCTCGGAGTCAATAGGAATCACAACTTTTTGTGGGCTACTCGTTGCTACATTTCCCTCTGTGTCTGTTGCTTCTATAGTGAGGTTATAAATCCCGCCCTCCTCGAAGACCAATTTGTTCCAGGTTCCGGTATAGATATCCTCTTCCGTCTCACTGTGTTTAAACCAAAACGGCCATATATCTTCGCCTCCTTTTGTAACAAAACCCCTAACCCATCTCACGCCGGAGAAATCGTATGCATCCACAGAGATATTTATTAAATCACCGGGAAGTGCATAATTTGAACTTAGTTTTATCTTCGTGATGGTGGGCGAAACGGCAAAAACACCGAAGTTTACGCTGCTCGAGCCCACATTTCCCGCCTCATCAACAGCAAAAACAGTTACATTATGCGGCCCGTTCGTCAACTTCGCGAATGTTATCAT
>CAZOEM010000238.1:0-4818 GCA_964578735.1 uncultured Halobacteria archaeon
AGTTAATGCCTCTTAACGCTTTTGTTCCGTCCGGATAGGTATAAAATAGGTCTGATACGTTTACCGCACACTTCATAAGCAGGTTCCTACTCCTAGCCATATACGGTCAACAAATACAAGCAGTACCGAAACCGCGATAATGGTAACACAGAAAAGAGCGTTTTTTACTGATAACTGTTCGATTTCGGTGATCTTGGAATCTGTGGTATATCCACGAGACAGCATTGCCGCATATACTCGTTCACCACGTTTTAATGCCCTCAAGATGAGCGAACCTGCGATGGTACTGAGATTCTTCAGCTTTTGCTTATAGCCAAGTCTACTGGAGAAGCCGCATCTTGACGCCTGCGCTCTGTACATCCTTACGCTTTCTCCAGACAGCAGATGGATATAGCGCAACATCATCACCGCGAGGTCAACCATGACCTTTGGCACTTTGAACCAGTGCATTGCTTCCGTCACCGCCATCACCTCTGTGGTAGCGACAAACACGCTCAATACAGAAATCGATGCTATTATCCGTGCGAAAAGCAAAACAGAAAACGAGCATGATTCCTGATATATTGGCAGCCCGAAGAAGGAGGATACTTGATGCTCACCACCGTAAGTGAATATGACAACGACAAGCACGACAACCGCAACAGAGAACGGAAGAAGAACCAGCCTTTTAAGGTATGTTCTCAGTGGCATTCTAATACCGAAACAGATAACTGTGGCGGCGCAAAAAATAAAGAGGGGGATGAGGGGTTGCTTCATCGAAATGATGCAGAATATCAACGCAAAAGCACCTATGAGCTTTACTCGTGCATCAAGTCGGTGGATAGCAGAACTACTGCCAACTACTAACCGCTCAAAGTCCACCTCCTGTGCATAATTAATGAGCCGGATCGTCTCTCATTCTACATCATTTCCGATTTTAATCTCCACTCACATATATAGTGCCCAATGATCAGGAAAACGAAGAACCCTATCGTTGTTCCGATTCCTAATAACGGGCCCGCCACTAGCCATTCAAGCATCCTCTCGCCTCCTAAATAGCCCCGTCCATAAATAGCCGACTATGAAGCCTGCAACAATTCCCGCGATTGTGAAGCCCCAGAACTTTCCTACCAAATCAGTAATTGCAGGAACGAGCGATACAGGCGCGACATTTGCAACAGTGCTCGCCGCGTGTTTCTCCACTATTGGTCCTATTCCCTTCATCTTCCCCTGATCGCCTATATAGCCAAGATACGCAATGATAAGGATGATCGCAGTTATTACTACCAGCAAAACCAACGCCGTCTTTGTAAATCGGTCAAGCACTTGAAACACCCCCCCATAACTTCTTCGCCAGAAGGTCCGGCCTTCTATCTGCAATATACTGCACAATGCCTACGGTGAACACGAACTCTGCAACTGCAAGTGGCAACTGTGTCGGCATGTATCCTACTGTATAGATCGCCCAGTGTGAGAGCACTGAACCTGGATTGAGCGACAATGCGAGTTGGAGTGCTGTCGTTAGATAACACAATACAGCCCCTACGAATCCTGCCATCCCCGCAGCAAGCCATAAAGGCAAGTTCACCTTCCTCAGTAGTACGTAGAGGAGATAACCACTGAATGTCCCCACGATTCCCATAGACACTACATTCGCACCGAGCGTTGTGAGTCCACCATGCCCAAAAAACGCCTGAAAGAACAGTGCAATTGCACCCAGTACCACGGTTGGGAAAGGACCAACGATTATCGCTGACATCGGCGTTCCTATCGGATGTGAGCACGACCCTGATACCGGGACAGGAATGTGCCAGACCGAGATTACGAAGACCACAGCGCCCATCATTGCAAGCATCGGCAGGTACGATGCGTTCTCTTTTGTGCCTCTCTTTATCTGCCATACCCCTACCGCAATAAAGGGTATTGCGATTGCAAACCATACCAAACACCATTCTGGTGCCAATATACCATCTGATATATGCATTCCTTTTACCACTCGAAGGAAGAGATGGTATATCAGTATTTAAGCTTTTCTATTTTGTTTTTTCGGGTTACAAGTGTTAGTGGTTTGGCTAAGTATGTGGGCATATTGGTCACTATTCGATGGACTTGAGGCAAAGGCTACTTAGTTGCATTGATCGAATTCCGCACAAGTTTGGATGCTATATATGTAGAATAAGATAGATACACCTTATGTGTCCTTGTCCCTAATATGCTTGCTGGTGTCACGGACTCCAGATGGTCTTTTAGCACGCCCCTTCTTGCCTCGCATCCGAGCTCACGAGTTCTTTTACATAAAAGCGCACTTATAATTTAGAGATAGCAATTAATCGCTTAGAGATGAAAATTTATCCGAAGTATTTAATGCGGTTATAAGATAGTAATATTGTTGGGCACTTTTATCACTAACTGCATCCGGAAAAGAAAGCGATGTTAGTTGTGTTTATTAGGGGGCATATTAGATGTATCCTAAAGGGGAGGTTAGAGGTATTACCGAAGAGGCAAAATCCGCCTGGGTTAAGAAAGGGGCTACTCTTAGCGATAAGTCAGCGAGAAAAGAATTTGGACTTACACAAGAGGAAATTATAGATGCCATTAGCGATGGCAAGCTACAGTACCGCACTAATGTTGTATTCGGGAATCCATATTTCAAGCTGGTTCGAAGTGAAGTAGAATCATTCGTAGATGAAAAATACGGCAGCAACTACCTTAAGAAGAAAAAAACCAAGAATGAGTTGGCACAGGTCAACAAAGAATTGAAGCAGTTGAAAGCCCAAGTGGTCTCTCTAGAACAAAGAAAAGCTGAACTGCTAGCTGGTCTTGATTGATGAATGAATATGCCTAACAAAAGCAATTAGAGGAAAAATGAGTTAAGGTTACAAGATGTTAGTTTTGAAAAATGGGGCTATATTGTAGAAATATACGTGGACGCTATAGTAATGAAGGCGCGGGAGGTATAGTAAACCTTGTAGGACTAAGGAACATTTGGTCCACCGGCGAATATGGAAGAGGTGTTGGGTTGAAAGAAGGGCTAATCTCGATCAATGTAACAGGGAAACGTCTAAGGAGAGTGGGATATGGGAAAGCCGTACGTGCTCATTGAACAACGGTGGTCAAAAGATATCTCCCAATTATACTGGTTGTGGGCTAATAGCTCACCACTTCGATCTCCTCTATCTTTTCAAAGTGCTTAATATTCCTCGTAACGATCCTATTCTCGCCAAAAGAAAGGGCTATGGAGACAATAAGGATATCCCTATCTTCGATCATTTTTCCGCTCTTCTTCAGATAGTGATAGAAATAGCCATAGTTTTTAGATGCTCTTACATTCATCTCTAATACAAAGAGTATCAGAATCGGCTCGTCAACCTCCTTTAACTTTTTTTCAGCGTTATGATGACCATATGCGCCTTTATATAACTCCGCGACATTTATAACAGTCGTAACCGATTTTTCTTGATTTTCAATGAACTCCTTTAGCTTTTCAATTGCACCAATATCTTTGCGATTTAGGTCAGCTATGAAAGACGTGTCGAGACAGACCAAAGAAATCACCTCAATTTTAGGTTTTTACGCGTGTTTTCCTCAGCCGCATCAAGTAATGAGGCATATTCTTCGTCAGGCGTACATTCCTCAATCCATTCGAGTAAAAGAGTGGCGTTTCCACTTTTTAATAATTGCTCAATCTTCATTTTATTTCACTCAATTCCTATATAGTCCTGCAGGTATATTAATGCATGTGTATTTGATACGGGAGTAATCGATTTCATTACACTTGCTGAAAAGGCAATTAGAAGAAAAGAGATTACAAATCGTTGTTTTTGAAAAAAGGGGATTTATCACAGAGATATATTTGGACGCTGCTGTAACGAAGGAGTGAGGAGTATAGTAATCGTGGTAAGACGAAGAAACATTTGGTCCACCGACGAATATGAAAGAGGTTTTACATGGAGTAAAAATCAGTATTAGCATTGTCCCGGCATCACTATTTTTAACAGCAATCGGGATAGCGTGTATAGACCTTCCGCCCTCTGGAGTTATAATTTATGCCTTCGACCAAAACCCCGCGGGACTCGATGAAGGTAACGAAGGGGTCACCATCAACAACTTTTGGCGTTAGGGACTTAGAGAAAGGGGAGCTATGGAGCGGATACGTTAAGAACGTATTGGACGGTGATACTATTGACGTCTCATTCAACACTTGCGGGATCCAAGGGGTAAGATTAATGGGGATTAATGCGCCTGAGATAGGCGAAGAAGGATATGAAGAAGCGAAAGAGTTTCTGAATGAAACGTGCATGTGGGAAGAGGTTAAGCTCGATGTGGATGATAAGGTGCAATATGACTTGTATTATAGGATACTGGCGGTTGTTTATGCTAATGAAACAAATCTAAATGAGAAGATGGTGCGAGAAGGATATGCAGAGGTTATGGATATTCCACCTTCTGAGTTTGATTCCCTGGAGTAGGTGGCGGATTATACGCCTTCGTCAACTCCAATGCTTTCGCCAAGACGTAAATGCTCAAAATCTTGTGGATTTTGAGCAATTGATTGCGAAATGCAGAGTGCAAATTGAAATTTAGAATGCAAAATATAAAACGGGAATGTTAATAAGCTCTTTTAACTTTTAAACGCTCATTAACACCATCTGTTGAACTTTGACTTTTGCACTTTACATTTTAAATTTTGCATTATCTGCTCAAAAATCTATATGTTTTTGAGCAGATACGCCAAGACCTACACTTTTTTATTAGGCGAAGAGGTCATGAGTATTAATATAATAAGGGAACTCACAAATAATAATTTACCAGAACCGTATCATTTTCCAATGATTTTTA
>CAZOEM010000239.1:0-4817 GCA_964578735.1 uncultured Halobacteria archaeon
CATACAAAAGCTACTTAGGCAACTACTGGGATGATTACGAAGGAACAGATGCAGAAGGAGATGGAATTGAAGACACACCTTACCGCATAGATACTGAAAAAGATGATAGTGATGATTACCCCTTAATGAAGCCGTTTGAGAATTATAAGATCCATACATCCGCATACACATAATCTTCTACACCCCGCTTGAAATTTTGCCCCCTATAATTGGTGTGGTGGCTGAGGTGTGTTTGATTAGAAGAAGAGAATGAGATATGAACACATGCTTCGCTATTCTCCTTCCTCATTTTTTAAATAACCATATAAAGTAAATTTAGAGTGATAGCATAAACAAAAAGAAGGTCTCAATATATGGAAAAGTCCCTATTGCTTCTCCTCATCCGCATAGAAATCCCGGCTCGTGGCAAATTATTATAGGGGGAAACTATGGCAATGTTTTTTAAGAAGACGCACAGGCAGCAAAACGATATTACAAAAAAAAGATTTGGAACCTGTTTGCCCTTATTGATAAACTCAAAAATCTGGAGAACTATGGGATCAAAGATAATGACTTTATTAAACAAAAATAACACATCCATTGTGATGTGTTATGTATATTGGGGAACAGGACAGGATTGAATCGGTAAATCGGTAAGAGATTCAAATCAGGAGATAGGGTGTGATATATATGACTCCTCTATGTATTGAGCCTTTCTACTCTACGATGCTATGAGCCTTTCCAAATATTTAAATGCTGATGTCATTATGTTATTAGCATGATAATCGGCGGTTTTCAGCGTTTCTCGCTAATAGACTATCCAGGCAAGATTTGTGCAATTGTATTCACCCAGGGCTGCAATTTCAGATGCCCGTACTGCCACAACCCGGAACTGGTGGACCCGAAACTCTTCTCGCATCCTATCCCTGAGGCGGACATATTTGCATTTTTGGAAACTAGACGTGGAAAGCTGGATGCGGTAGTAATAACGGGAGGGGAACCAACATTGCAGCCCGACCTGATTGAGTTTATCAAGACGGTTAAAGCATTGGACTATCTGGTTAAGCTGGATACAAACGGCAGCAGTCCCGGAATATTAAGAGAATTGATTGAATTAAATCTCGTGGACTACATTGCGATGGACGTGAAAGCACCTCTGGAACGATATCAGGAGATTACTAATTCTAATGTTGACCAGGCGAAAATAAAAGATAGCATCGAGTTAATCATGCATGCGGGATTGGATTATGAATTTCGAACAACAGTAGTAAAATCGCAACTCGGAAAGAAAGATATTTTGGCGATAGTTAAACTGATACGCGGTAGTAAACGATATATCATGCAGAAATTCGTGCCGGAAACGGTATTGGACCAAAAATTTCTTGATGGTGTGATGATTTACACAGATGAAGATTTAGTAGGTTTGAGGGATGCGGTAAAGAGCTATGTGGCAGAATGTGTGGTGCGATAGAATGACCACGAGCTTACAGAGATTAACACGGGTTGCTCCGTTAAAGGATGCCACCCAAAATATAAATACTCACGTTGTTTATTAACTAAGCAATGGAACTAAACGAGCTATTGGGGATAGGCGATTTTATGCTGGTAGAAAAGAGCTATGCAGATCAAAAGTGGCTGGGCAGGACGCTCGAATATATGGATAAGGTGAAAGGGGAAGATATAGTAGAAGCGATAAGGATAATAGATGAGCAGAAAGAGCTGATAGGGCTTGCTATACGCGACAGAGATTTGGAGTTCTTGATTATCTTTACTGATGTCATCGCGGATAGCGGCAAGAAGGGAGAATTTGAGGCTCTTGCGAGCATGGTAAAAGGAGCAAAGACAAAAGAGGTGGAGAGGGCGGAATTTCATGAGGCGATGGTCGAGTTTTATTCCCTCGGGTTGGTGAACCGATTATTTTGTGATTGTAATTTAAAAGAGGAGAGCTTTTATCCACGTGAAAGGATAGAGGTATTAAAGAATGTATTGGGAGAATTTATAAGCGAGAATGAGCTAAGTGGAAATAAGAAAACACTTGAAATTGGATGTGGCGATGGCGGTGCGACAATCGCACTGCATGAGCTGGGTATTTATCCACTCACCGTAGATATAAACAAGTGTGAGATTTGTAAAGGCCTGGAGGAAGAGGCGTTAGAGCCCAAGAGGAGTATCGTATTGGATTGTTCTCTCCTCTCTTCTTTCTTTGATAAAGAATTTGATGTCGTGTTCGGATTCATGGTGGGAAAGCTAACTCATTTCGAGCAACTCAATTGGGAGAAGGTGCTACGAGAAGTCTCAAATGTATTAAGAAACGATGGTGGAGTGATATTTACTGTATCGAGTGAAGAAGAAGCGGTCATCATAACAGACATATTAAAAGATGATTTCGAGGGAGAGATAAAAGAGAACAAAGAAAGCAATGGCTATTTCGACCAGTGGCTGTATGTGGGTAAGCTACGGGTATCCGCTTAAAAAATCTAGCGATTTTTAAGCAGACAAGGTAAAGGGTAAAGGGTAAAGGGTAAAGGGTAAAGGGTAACAAATTGGAACTATCTCAGTTCTTTATTGCTACCGGAATTAGCTCATCTGTGTCTGTATATTCTTCCTCGGTTTCTTTAATTTGGCAGAGAAAAACTTCCAGTTCCTTGAGATTTTTTGCTATTCGGTACTTCAGTGCTCCCAGAATCAGGGGGTTATCTGCGTCGGTCATAAGTGTTCGTGAATCCGTTTTTAGACCAATACATACTTTACCCAATCTCAACGCATGCCCCCTCATCCGGAACTCTACCCTCCATAACAAAAATCACAACATCCGCTTTTACTTCATCGTTTCCGCATCTTCTTCATGATTTTATTCATACGCATCTTACGCCAATCCTCTAAACCATTTATCCATTCTTCGTGCTTTTTGAATATATACTCTTTTGCCTCCTCCATCTTCTCGGGCGAATCACCCCACAGTATCATTCGAGGCACATAATCCTTAGTAGGTAAATCGGTTCTTGGATCAAAGGCATCCTCTGATTGCTCCTCCTGACCTATTTCCAATCCGAACTTCTCCACAGCCTCGAATACTATACCCGTGGTTATAGCACGAGGTAGAGCTAGTGCATATTTCTCATCTTCCATTTTTTTTCTCCTTATCCTGCCCCAGTACCATCTGCAGCACCCATATCCATACTCGCTTCCAGTTCGTTAGCATAACACTCAGCGCAAAGAATTCTTCCCTGTACAGTAATGAATTCGCCTTCTTTCACCTTTTTACCACAACTTGAACAGATAGCTTCCTTTGGCCGCTCTTCATCAGCCTTTTCCGCTTCTCTCTCCTGCCACCTTTTTGTTCTCTCTTCCGGTGTCTCTTCTACTACTCGGGACATTTTACTAACATTTAGAACTAATTATTTCATACTATATAAAGGTGAAGCGAAAGATGGGAATAACGCTCAGACGGACGCCGAAAAGATACTTCTTCGATTCACATAGAGCTTTAACGCCTGAAGAGACGCTGAGCGATGTCGAAGGACTAAAAGAGAAGATAGGAATAACGAAGATAGAGGACCTTACAGAGCGGGATAAGCTTGATATCCCTATATGTTCTGCAAGTCGACCGGGGGCAAAGGAAGGTGCCGTATCGATCCACACCGGAAAAGGGCTTACAGGGGAGCAATCGCGTGTATCGGTGCTCATGGAAGCAATCGAGAGATACAGCGCGGAAATAAAGGCGGATGACCGGTCGGGATTCCTGTTTGAATCATATAATGACAGAGAGGGCGCAAAAGTGAATCCCAGATCGCTAATATTGAGTGCTATTTCTAACGTTGGTCCGAAAACAAAGATAGAGTGGTGTGATGGCTATGACCTATTACAAGAAGAGGAGATACTAGTGCCTGCAAATGCCGTATTTCATCCCTACATGTCTAATCGAGGAGGGCGACTATTTAGAAGCGACAGTAACGGCATAGCGTCCGGGAACAACTACGAAGAAGCTATCTTTCATGGTATCACCGAAGTGATAGAGCGCGATGCATTAAGTTCGGTGGAGCTGAAGAAGGATGCCGGTGAGCAGATAGAACTAGGCGAAGAGGATGGCATGATCTACGAGTTGAAAGAGCGATTCGAGTCGGTGGGTGCAGTACCTCGCTTCTGGTATATCCCATCAGACACGGGATTTACAACGGTCGCATTAGCTTTAGATGACCTCTCCGAGGACCCTTCTTTACTTGTTTATGGCGCGGGGACGCACAGCGATCCGCGAATAGCAATAATAAGAGCAATAACAGAAGCAGCGCAGTCGCGACTCATGCAGATAGTGAGTGGCGATGCAAAGAGAAGGCCATTTGTAATGAGTTATACTGCAATGAAGCGATTGAATAAGCACTGGTATGAAGATAAGAGAGACGCAAAAGTGAAGTTGAACGAGCTTCCTGCTTTGGCGACTGATACAATAGATGGGGATATAAGGGTTGCATTAGATAAATTGAAGGCGCTCACGGACCGTGTAATCGTGGTAGATTTAACACGGGCCGAGATAGGCATTCCTGTTGTCAGGGTGATTATTCCGGGATTTGAGGTCTATGCACGGAACTCGGAGCGGATAGGGCGTAGGTACAAGTGAGTCAGCACAAAAATCTATCGATTTTTGTGCTGACAAAGCAAAATGTAAAATGTAAAATGCAAAAGTTAACAGATGGTGATAATGTGTGTTTTCAAGTCAAAAGAACACTTCTTAGTTTTATTTGCATTTAAAACAAGCAGGTTTAGATGAGGTATTAGGAAGAAATTGTGGCTCTTTGGTAATTTACGTGGAACATATCGCCCTGATAATTCAAGCAAATAAG
>CAZOEM010000240.1:0-4816 GCA_964578735.1 uncultured Halobacteria archaeon
TGTTAAGCGGGAGAGGTTGATGGAGCGATGGGTTACTTAACCGAACACGCATGGATACAAGAGTGTTTAAACCTACTGATTTTC
Source organism: uncultured Halobacteria archaeon (assembly GCA_964578735.1). Taxonomy (GTDB): domain Archaea; phylum Halobacteriota; class Syntropharchaeia; order Alkanophagales; family Methanospirareceae; genus Methanophaga. Next base: position 85 of record CAZOEM010000240.1, read on the forward strand.
TCTATGGTCTCATCCTGCTTCCTGGTACTATATTGATTTTATTGGACACTATCATAGTGACCATGCATGACTTGAATGAAAGTGTGGAAGGTGGACACTGCATTTGAAATGGTAAAAAATACATTTTGTCAACACTGCACCCAAAAAGTGAGATACACATCCCAAATCTCAAACAAGCCACAAAGCGAACTTTTTTTATCCCGCAGGTTCCCTATACACCCCCATTCGGTATTCCGCCTTATAAGGATCATAAACGGTATTATTCTGACAATTAACGGCTAAATGAATAGCCCAGTAGCCATAACGCCCTTCCTCAAGCAGGACTTTTATCGTTTTTGTATTATGATAGCGCCACGTGTTCGAGAATTCTTCAAAATGGTATAATCCCCATAATGGGTCAATTATAACCCAATTAGATAAAACACGCCAGTTACCTCCGGTATATATCATTCCGTACGAGTGTACGTTAGAAGAGCCCCATGCTATCGTCTTTGGCCCCAAACTTTTGTACGCTAGTCGGCAAAGATCACGTGCATAATGGACACATACCACGCCCTCTTTCTTCGGCGGTTCAAGACTCGTCGAATGTTTCACCCATGATATAATTCGATCAAGACTCTGGGGAAAAACTGCCTCGCCAACTATAACTGCCGGCTCGTTGCCGCGTGCTATCGTATAGTTGGTCATGTTCCAAACAGACACATTTGTCGCCACATGATACCAATAATCCAGGGGGACGTGATCTGTGAAATAATAAAAATCCTTTTGATCACATTGGAAATCCGCATTCAGATCCCAGGGCACATACCTTTTATATCGTTCGTTAAAGTGCGACTTCAATAGGTCCAGGTCCAATTGGTTGATACGCCCGTCATCATTAAAATCGAGGTCGGTAAGTCCTTTCTGCCTCTGCCCGTCAGCACAAGCTCCAGTTACAAAACCATAGAAAAACAGAAGTAACAATATCAAATTTAATATTGCGGCATACCGTGCAGTCACTCTCATTTCTTTTTGTTTTCTCCTAATTTTCTCCTAACGCAGATAACTGAGAAAAACTTTATATAGGTATATACATAAATGTATAAAATAAAAGAAAAAGTTGACAATGAGTTTATTCGGACGAAGCAAGAGGATACTGGAAATAAGGAAGGATAAAAAGAAGCAGCAGCGTGAAGGTAGTGCCGCAAATACGAAATCGGAAGAATTACGTGAAGGCAGTATCGGAACGATAGATGGCTTAGATTTCACCGTGCTTGGAAAACTGGTATATGATTGGGGTGGCGGGCAGTGGGAAGAGTTCTATTTGGAGTTCTCGGATACAGAAGAGCACAAATGGTTATCGAAGGAGGGGACAACACTTGAGTTACTTGACGAAGTTGAACCTGCGGATGCACCGGACCCAGCGGAATTAAAAGAAGGTGCCGTATTCGACTTTCAAGGCGAAACGGTGAAAGTGAACGAAATAGGAAAAGCTCACATTGTCCTGGTAAAAGGGTCTTTCCCCTGGAGCATTACTGCGGGATCGCAGGTAACGTATGCGGATTGCGAGATAGACCGAACCGATGAAATACTCAGCATAGAAAAGCATCCGGGGGCAAGGGCAGAGGTATATAGGGGTAATAAAATATCAAGGAAAAGTTTAGAAATTTATTAGGGGGCTAAAATAAAAAATGGGATTGTTAGATAGGTTTTCTAATGTTGCTAAAGCGAAGGCAAGTAAAGTGATAGAGCGATTTGAAAATCCCGATGAACAACTTGACTACGCATACGAGAAACTACGTGAAGAGAAGAAGAAGGTGGATATCGCAGTGCGGGATTCAATAGCAGCGAAGAACCTGAAAAAGCGTGAATTGAATGAAGCGCAGACGAAGGCGGTATCTGTGCATAACAGTGCTCTGGACTACCGAAAAAGGGCATTGGCATTGGAGGAGAAACTGTCGGAGTTAGAAGGTGCGAAACTGGAGAAAGCGGAAATGCAAGTGGAACAACTGAACAGTGCTGCAACACAACTTTTAGAGGAGGAAAACAGAACAAGAGAACGGACACAGATGCTTCAGCAGTCCGTTATAGATATGGAGAAGAAAGTGAGGACGCTGAAGGACAAACAGGTAGACTTAACGGCGAAGATACAGCGATTTGCTGATAAGCGTACTGATTTAAAATCCGATTATGCGATGGCGAAGGCATCCAAAAGAGTTAATAATGCGCTCTCAGGAATAGATGGCGAGATTGGTGATGTAGATTTAACGGTGCAGCGAATGACGGAGAAGATCAGGCTGGAAGAGGCGAAGGCAGAGGCATCGGCAGAAGTCGGCACTGCTACCGGAACTGCGGACCTTGGACTAAGCGAAATCGAGCGCGAGTTGAAGACTTCAGACTCACTTTCCACTCTTGACGATGAGCTGAAAAGGAAGTGATTGCAATGACACGTGCATACTTCTTAATAAGCATTTCCGGTGGCGGTACCTGGGCATTCCCGATGGAGAACAAGGACGAGATATTAGAAAAGATAAACGAGCCGGACAATGAACTTGCGGCTATTAACGAACGGGGTGAGCTGACAGAAGCGAAATTCAATGCGCTTTATCCACGGATATTTGAGTTGATACGGTCACGAGGTCTGCTAGTGGGAGAGGACATCGAGATAGACGCAGTGCTGGACGAAGAAGAAGCGTTTCCTACGCCTGACTTGATTCTGCCGCCTGAGGACTTAGATTACGAGGAGGCAAATTCATTGTTCAAAGGGGAGGGTTTGATTCCCGGGTGAATATTATGGCAAGGATTCAAGCTCTTATCGGTCTATTAACGCATTGCAACGAGGAAAAGATGGAAGATGTTATGTTGATAGAGGGGATTTTAAGGAAAGCGGTGAAGATGATGGATTTGACGTTATTGGAATCCGTCAGCCATAAGTTCTCGCCACAAGGTATGACGGCGGTTGCGTTGCTTGCTGAGAGCCATATCGCAGTCCATACGTATCCGGAAGAGGGCACGATATTCGTGGAGATGGCCTCATGCGGGTCTAGAGATGCGAAAATGGCTTTGGAGTTCATGGCAGATATGCTGGAAGGTAAACTGGAGATTGTTATGGATAAAATAATAGGAGGTGCATGAATATGGCGATAGATGAGATATTAGGCACTGCGTCTTTAGCACTATTGTGGCTGGTAATAGGTGTAGGACTTAGCATGCTGTTGGTAAAGATATATGATATTCTCGTGTTCCGGAAGTTCGATTTGCAGGAAGCGATAGAAGGAAATAATAGTGCGGTTGCATTATTTTTCAGTTTGATGCTGCTTGGTATAGGAATGGTAGTTGCAGCAACGATTATGTCACCTGGGACTTACTCGTCGGTTGAGGGCATAACCTTAACCTTACTGGTTCAGGACATAGCATTAACAATTGGCTGGAGCATAGGGGTTTCGCTTGTTGCTACACTTCTCTTCTTCGGGTTTGATATGCTATTAGTGCCGAAGATAAAACTGCAAGAGGCGATAAGTAACGGGAATATTGCAGCGGGTATCCTATCAGGTGTTTTGTACGTTGCGGTTTCGGTGGTGGCAATGGCGGTGATAATGTCCTAATGGGCTTTTTTCTTGGTAGTTGTGGATGCAGGAACTTGTGATTATAGAATGAGAGGATAAGGGAAGGGAAGGGAAGAAGTAGAAATGGTAGCTAAAGAGGACATAGGCATAATTGTAGCTTTTGTTGTTATTTTGATACTCATAGTAGCTTCTATGCCGTTTGTTATAGCACCGCTTTTAGCAACTCCGAAATATACAGGGGAACAACAAAGTGCCTTATCTTTGGTTTCGTACCTTAGCTATCACTCGCTTGGTGGAGATTCAATAGAGCATTACTCGGCAGAACGGGTGCATGAAAATGGCGTTGCCGGTATAATGTACAAGTATGGGCGAGGGTCGAGAGATATTGCAAATACGGTGCACGAAAAGTTAGAAGAAATCGGTTTTGTCACTACTGCGGTAGAAAGCGAGAAGAGCAGTGGCTGGGAGCCGTATTGGGCTTATTCGTGGTTCTCTGCTGCAAATGGCGATATAATCGTTTATGTCAGCACGTATTATGACGGCCGTAACAATTATGTCTCTATAGCCGCGGGCTCCGAAGAATATGAGGAAGACGTATATAAAATCCGTATAGAGGGGAATGATTTTGTATCACTAACGAGTGGTGTACGAGCTAAATCAGAGGAACCAGCCGAGATAGAGCATGTGGCACCTCTTGCGGGTACTATATATGCGATTAAGTACCCTCAACACAAATTGAGTGGCCCAAGGGATGCGGTAGTGAACATAGAGGCGCGGAAATCGTATGACGTGATGATTGCGCTGAAAGATAAAGTGGAGGCGAACGAAACGTTCCGGCAGGAGTTCTTCAATGTCTCTGCGGATAATGAGACGGCTGCAGTAAATGAGACTCGTGTAGTACACGAGCGAACAAGATATTATCCCTGGGGGTTCTTTTGGGTCTGTGGCTATGGTGGCTATGGCTACTACTCGCCTTACAGGTATGATCATCCGGGCTCAGGTCCTATTGCCAGACCACGCGGCACGGGATATACTGTTCGTGGTGGCGGGGGTCCTGGAATGGCGAAGTGAAACGAGAGCCAGGTGAGCTTTTGGAGATACTGCCGAAGGTGATAGAGCGTGCAGTTCCGGCTGCTTCCCCCTTTAAATTGGGTTAATTAATTGACAGGATGAAGAACAATCAATCA
>CAZOEM010000241.1:0-4815 GCA_964578735.1 uncultured Halobacteria archaeon
GGAAAAAGAAGAGCTAATAAAACCAACTCCACCTACCGAAAACCCCTCATATAGCACCCTTCAACCATACGAATATGAACCCAAGAAGATAAGAACACAGGATAATGGCCCACCCGTAGTGCAAGCTTGCCAAAGCCGTATAAAGACCCCCTATTCCGCGATCTACTCATATCTCGAATAAGCATTCATTGATACTGAAACAACCAGTAAGCGGATATTCATACGTTTTCCCTTCCACTATTTCAAATTCCTCTGAGTGGCAACACGATGAAACTGCCATATTGTGTGAAATGATCATCAAATGCAAATACCTCCGTTATTCCTACTCGTTCCATTAATGCAAAGCTTGTACAGTCAGTAAAGCTAAAGGTCTTATCAGAATATTTAATAAATATCTCCCAGGCGTTTTTCTCATCAGATGGAGTCAGATTGATAAGATTGGCAATTGATTCATTCCATAGCTTTTGTCCAATTTCAACTGCGACCCTATAGCCAAGACGGTTTCTAGCAAGAGTTATGATCTCATCTGCGATGTAATTGCTGGTCACCATTGGATGGACTAATGAGCCTTTAAACTTTACAGCAGCATGATGATTCACATCACTTTTATCCAGAAGTGCATACCAGGCACTGGTGTCAACAAATATGTAAGGCAAGTCCTTTATCCCTCATAGATATATTGGTCATGTCTGCGTGAAACATCACGGATGCCACTATTTCCAATACCAATTAAGCCAGATAATTCCTTTTTCTGTGATTCTAATAGTCTAACATCCTCCTCGGGTATAACGACTAAATGCACATGTTTGTGCTCGGGGAGGTCTATCTTCTGGAGTGGTTTGAATATCCCCTCTTCATAAACTGCTACTATTGTTTTTGTCATATCAATCTACCCATATAGTTTCTTTAAATATAAATTGTTACTTCTAGCTTTTTATCAGTACCCTCTTTGTTCTTGTTAACCGCCCTTACTCACTAGAATTATACAATCAATTATCATAGTTGCTGGTCGTATCTATGAGTTCATGCTAAAACCGCTCAGGCTTAAAGAATACCTAAAGCTAAAAGGTATAAAAAGAGGTGAAAGTCTGGAGAGTGGCAGATATATGGGAGAAGGGTTTTACCACAGTTCCACGATTACCTGTTGGAAGGTGGCTTCCCGGAGATAGTGGAAGAAGAAAGCGAAGAGAAGATAAAGATGAGTTCCTTAAATAGACAGGGTAATATTATTAATACAATGATCTTGTCAGAACTAAAAAAGGATTTTGAATTCATGAGAGACGAAGTAGAAGGAGTGCTCTTATTCGGCTCCGCGGTGAAAGGCGAGCTAAGCAAGAGGTCGGATATTGACATTGCTCTTGTCGGACCAGGAAACAAGAGAGTGCTGCTCAAGGTATTTGAACGGCTCGGTGGGCAATACGATGTGAAAATTTTTGATGACTTACCGCTTTACATAAAAATGGATATTATAAAAAACCATCAAATTATTTTTGGTGACGAAGTTGAGCTTTCTTATTACTTTTACCGGTTCAGACGGGACTGGAAAGATATGGAATACCGGATAAAAAGCAACCAATTTAAAAGTGTAGAGGAAATGATAAACCAGAGACGGGCATGGCGAAAAGATGAGCGAAAGATACCTAAAGAAGATTGAGATACTGGAAAGGGAACTGGAATACATAAGCCGCCACGAGATAACGGGTGAAGTAACAGAACGAGCCGCACTTTATTCCTTGCAGGTATGCATCGAGTCCGGAATGGACATCATAGCGATGAAAGTAAAAGAAATCGGATTAGTTGTAGAGGATGACTACACGAACATAGAAAAATTAGTACAGGGAAATGCAATCGCATTAAAAGAAGGTGGGCTATTAAAAGAGTTCAACGGCATAAGAAATGCAGTTGTGCATAAGTACAATAGCCTCGAGATGGCAATAATAAAGGAAGCTCTGGAACGGATTGTTGAATTTGCAGAAGTGATATTTAAAATCGCGGAATAAATGGAACAAGAAATAGGCGCACTACTATCCAGGGATATGCACTTTAGCGGCACGCAAGTGAACTATTATGTAATATGCAAGACGAAGCTATGGCTGTTCTCGCATTTCGTCACTATGGAGCACAGCTCCGACCTCGTCTCCTATGGCAAGCTCGTGCATGAAACGTCATACCGCGAGAAGAAGAAGGAGATTGTTATTGATGACCGGATCGCGATAGACTTCATCCAGAAGGGCGATACGCTTATCCTACACGAGGTAAAGAAAGCGAAGAAGATGGAGAAGGCGCATAAATACCAGCTCCTTTACTATCTGTATTATCTAACCGAATTGAAAGGCATAGCGAATGTAGAAGGTGAAATGGACTATCCGCTATTGCGTAAGAAGGAGCGGGTACTGCTTACTGAAGCTACAAAAACTGAGCTACGGGATATACTGACCGGTATACGTGAAGTGATAGCGATGCCGGAACCACCAGAGCCCAGTTATATGAGAATCTGTCGTAAATGCGCGTATTTCGAGTTCTGCTGGGTATAGCCCCTTTTATAACCACAGATTACACGGATTTCCACAGAATTTTTTTACCTTGTTTTTTCTTTTAGTATAAACCTTTTCTTAGAAGAAAAGCTTTACCAAAAGAATATATTCTTTCTTAGCACAGGTTCTTTCTTTAGAAAGAAAGTGTTTTGTAAAAAGAAAAAGTCTATGCGGGTGAATTACTACATATTGCGGAACGGCATCCTGAAGCGGAAACAGAACACTGTGTACTTCGTGTATAAAGCGGATGCTGCGAAACAAAAAGAAGAAGTCGTTACGGTAGAAACCGAAGGCACAGACGAGGCACTAGAAATAGAAGAAAAAGTAGAAGCAGTAAAGCCGGGGATAGAAAAGCGAATTATTCCTATCGAGAAGATAAGTGCGATCTACGCCTATGGCCGAATATCATTCACATCCGGCGTGATAAGTTATCTTTCCAAGTATGGCACGCCAGTGCACTTTTACAACTATTACGGGTTCTACGAAGGCAGTTATTATCCCCGGGAGACTTTGCTGTCCGGCGATTTACTGATAAAGCAGGTGGCGCATTATACAGCCAAACAGAAACGACAGGTAATCGCACGTGAGTTTGTGCGTGGCGCGGCGGAGAATATCATGCGTAATCTAGAGTATTACAATAGAGAGGGGAAGGAGGTGAGCGCGGAAATGGCGATGATCCGGAATTTGATGGCAAGCGTGCCAAAGACAAATGACATCCCACCGCTTATGGCAATAGAAGGCGCTATTCGGAACACGTATTACAAGACTTACGATAAGATATTGCCTGCTAGTTTCAGGTTTGGCGTGAGGACGAGACAACCACCTGAGAATCCGCTGAATGCATTGATCAGCTTCGGGAATTCGTTAATGTACGGTACTGTGCTGACGGAGATATACAATACGCAACTGAACCCGACAGTAAGTTATTTGCACGAGCCGTCGGAACGCAGATTCTCGCTTTCGCTTGATATAGCGGAGATTTTCAAGCCGTTTCTCGTTGATCGTGTGATATTCAAGCTGGTGAATAAGAATATGCTTAGTGATACGGATTTCGTGCAGGAGCTCAATTCCTGTCTGCTGACTGAGAAAGGGCGCAGGTCTTTTCTCGCTGATTGGGATGCTAAGTTGAAAACCACGATAAAGCACCGTGAGTTGAAGCGGAACGTGTCTTACCAGCGCTTGATTCGCCTGGAGTGCTATAAGCTGACGAAGCATCTGCTGGGTACGAAACCGTATAAGCCGTTTGTTATGTGGTGGTAAACGCTTTGCTCCGCAAAGCGTTTATTGAAAAAGAAAGTTTTACCAGAGAAATATTATACTTTATATGCTATGAAAAAAACACATTTCATCGCGCAAATCATGAAGGACGGTGTTTTAATTGGATGAAAAGCGGATTTTGATGGAACGCGCATACGCGAAGTTAGAAGTAGCTAAGAGTTTATTCTATTTGGCACTTTCTGTGAGACGATGTTTGTCATAATCGTGTACGATATGAACGTAGAACGAGTAGCGAAGATATGCCAGTACCTGCGCCGATATTTGGATTGGGTGCAGAACTCTGTATTTGAAGGCGAACTCACTGATTCACAGTTCAAACGTATAAAGTACGATTTGAAGGAGATGATGCATGAAGATGAAGATTCTATCCGGATTTACACGTTCAGAACGAAAGAGCAGGTGAAACTCCAGACGATGGGCGTTCTGAAGGCTGATACGGGGTGTATAATATGAGTTTATGACGGCGATTGGGCAAAGGGCAAAGGGCAAAGGGCAAAGGGTAAAGGGTAAAGGGTAAAGGGTAAAGGGCAAAGGGCAAATAAATTATGTTCGGGTACTAGTGTCATGTCAAGCTTATAATGTCGCAAGAACTATAACATACGTATGAGAAAGATTGACCGCGTGAAGAATCGATTTGTCGAGGAAAGTATCGACACGGCCCTTAACTGGAGAAAAGGAAGCAGTATCCAGGCTAAAAAAGCGGACGGTGATTTTGAAGCCCCATTTGGTTGCTTTGAGTTGCAGCGAACCATCCGAATGCTTTGCGAGATGGTCTCTGAGGTTGTTAGCCGACAAGGTTGTCGCGCTTTGCTATATTGATAGCGTTTCTCATGAAACGATACGCCGTATCCTAAAAAACGAAATTAAGCACTGACAACGAAAAGGATGGGTAATTCCACCGGAGCAAAACGGCAACTTTGTTGCGAATATGGAAATGGTGTTAGATGATTACAAGCGTCCGTTTGATCCACGATGTCCTGTTGTATGCATGGACGAATCCCCA
>CAZOEM010000242.1:0-4813 GCA_964578735.1 uncultured Halobacteria archaeon
TATCTGCGTTTGATATTTTTTTGGAATTTTGTCAAGTGGTCAATACCGTATCCTTGAAGAATGTTATATCCTCCTCGCTCGTTCTGCCCTTTGCTTTACCGAGCAATACATCACCCAGAGTGACAAAATCAGCTTTTTCCACTATTCCTTTTTCCAGCCCCTGGTATATCTCACCCGAATGCACGCACTGCGAAAAGTCATCAATAAATATCCTGCACTTTTTCAGCACTTCAGGATCAAATTCTATCTTCGTCTTCGAGTCTGCACCTACACCGTTGAGATGCATCCCCGACTTTATCTGATCAGAGTAAATAAAAGGCTCAGTTGCAGGCGTTACCGTTGTGACTATATCGGAATCCACCGCGTCTTCCAGACCGACAACGGCTATATCAATACCAAATTCGGGTTCATATTTCGCGCTAAACGTTCTCGCTCGTTGCTCTAATCTATTAAACACCTTTATTCTGTCAATAGAATCTCTTACAGTCAGTATTGCCTTAGCCTGATAATAAGCTTGTTTTCCTGTGCCTATTATACCGAGCGTTTTGCAATTAGCCCTCGATAATGCTTCGGTAGCAACACCGGTAGCAGCTCCGGTTCTATACGCGGTCATCTCCTCAGCCTGCATTATCGCTACCAATTGCTGCGTTTTGGCATCTCTGAGTAGATATTCGCCCAGTACCGTAAGTAAACCAAGCTTTTTGTTCGCAGGCGCAGTAGTAACAATCTTAACACCGCAATAATCAGGGTTATATCGCGGCAGATACGCAGGCATGCATCTCATGTCTGACACACCGGTATCAACATATACCTTTTCCGGCACTACTGCCTGTCCTAAAGAGCATTGTTCGAATCCGCGTTTGATTTCAGAAATGAATGTCTTCCAGCCTATGTTCTCCACTGTTTCTTTTAGCTCTTCGTTTGTTATAAGTAAAGCATTCAGCTCTGTTATCTTTTTCATTGTATATAAATAAAGTATAACTTCTAACTATCTAATTTAGGACGCAGATTTACACGGATTTACACGGATTTGATTTCATCTGCGTTAATCTGCGTTAATCTGTGTCAATAATGAATTTTAGTTTGTTCTCATGTTTAATTTGTTTGTTTGCGGTTAGTAACAATCTGTGTAATCTTGTGATTATATAAGTAACTAAACAGATAAAGCCGCTTTCAATATCACATCCTCATCGAAGTACTTACCCACAAGCTGCAGCCCTATCGGCAGCTCATTGGAAGACCCACATGGAATGGATATAGAAGGAACACCCGCCAGGTTTACCGAAACCGTATTAACATCCGCGAGATAAAGCGAAAGTGGGTCTTTTATCCTCTCGCCGAGCTCAAAAGCGACAAAGGGCATCGTTGGCATCGCCAATATATCATGCGTTTTCAATGCATCTCCAAATTCGTTTTTTATCAGTGTGCGCACTTTCAACGCCTTCAAATAATACTTGCCGTAATAACCTGCTGAGAGAGCATAAGTGCCAAGAATTATCCGCCTCTTTACTTCATCGCCAAATCCTTCGCTCCGTATACGCGAGAAAGTAGAGTGCCAGTCCTCGTCCTTGCCTGATCGGAGTCCATATCTGAGCCCATCAAACCGAGCGAGATTTGATGACGCTTCGGACATCGCAAGGATGTAATAAGAAGCAAGCGCATATTTCAGGTTCCGCATGCTTATCTCTTCGTATGTGGCACCAAGCTCCTCGAATTTATGCACGGCGTCCCACACCACTTTTCCAACTTCCGGAGAAACACCCTCAATGAACTCTTTTGGTACTCCTATCGTCATGCCTTTTATCGTGTCGCTTCTTTTGTCGTTCAGCCATGAGCAGCGGTAATTCGTAGATGCGTTATTATTTAGCTTTACCTGTGTGCTGTCCCGCTCATCCTTTGCCGAAATAACTTCTAACAGCAATGCCGTATCGGTCACTGTTGATGCCATTGGGCCTATCTGCTCCAGTGAATTGGCATATGCGATAAGCCCGTACCTGGAGACGAATCCATAAGTGGGCTTCAGGCCCACAATACCACAGAATGATGCAGGACATCTGATGGAGCCACCGGTATCAGAACCGAGCGCTATAACGGCTTCACCGGCCGCTACTGCCGCTGCACTACCACCAGAAGAGCCACCCGGGACCCTGCTGAGGTCATACGGGTTTCTCGTTGGTCCGTAATAACTTGTTTCTGTGGACGTCCCCATGCAGAACTCGTCCATGTTCGTTTTACCTATGATTATCGCCCCTTCTCGCTTTAACGCTTCTATTACCATTGCATCGTATGGTGGAACATAACCTGTAAGAATATTAGATGCACATGTGGTTTGAATGCCCTTTGTAGTGATGCTATCTTTGATGGCTATGGGCACGCCAAGCAGTTTCTTCTGCCCATATTCTTCTTCATTCCGCCGCTTATCTACTTCTATCGCTTTTTCTAGTGCGTTCTCTTTGTTTAGCGTGATATAGCAATTTAGCTCGCTTCGCTCTATTCGCTCGTATATCTTCGATAGTAAGTCCACACATGATAGTGATCCATTTTTTATTCCTTCTATTACTTCTATTGCGGTTAACGTCTCATTCTTCATCTGTTCTCTTCTCAAAATTCTTCCCATTCAATTTCTTCGTTCTTCATCTTTAAATTTATTCCTATTTATTCTTTGCATAATATAGGAACCCCGTATGACATCACATGATAAAACCTAAATCTTGCACGCTAACACCATCTCTAAATATTTCTCTTACGAAATTTCCACCCGCACCAGAATCAGAAAGTGCTTCCAACTTCTTACTTCCCTTTAGCCCTATTATTTCTATCTCTTTCCAGAGTGCGTCCTCTTCAAATAATTCCGCATATGTGATAAAGAAATCAGTTATTCCAAAAGCGGTCTCTACATGCTCTGCAACGTACCTCTTCAAATCCGCGAGGGATATATTTTCATCCATTTATAGCTGCTCCTGTTATATTTCCTATTTTATATATTTGACGGGATAATTTTGGGACTCTACAGTAGGAATTGCATCGAGTAAAAGAAGAGGATAATGACCTAAAACTTCTTATGATATTCCGGGAATTATATGTATGTAGTATGAGTATGTTAAAAAGGGAGGGGTAGTAAAGGAAATGGGGAAAGTATATCTCGTTGGTGCCGGACCTGGAGACCCGGAACTGTTAAGTTTAAAGGCGTATCGGCTTATAAAAGAAGCAGACGTCATATTAATTGATAATTTAGTCTTGGGCGTGAAGGAACTGATACCAGAGGGTAAAGAGGTTATAGATACAGGAAAAACCGCGCAGAAGCATAAATACACTCAGGATGCGATAAACGCGCTCTTAGTAGACCTGTCGGAGAAATACGATAAGGTTGTGCGGTTGAAAGGCGGCGATCCGTACATATTCGGTAGAGGCGGCGAAGAAGCTGCTGTACTCAAAGCAAACGGCGTTGATTTTGAAGTTGTACCCGGAATAACATCGGCAGTTGCGGTTCCCGCCTCGTTCTCCATCCCGCTAACTTTTCGTGGCGTTTCTTCTTCCGTTACTATAATCACTGGTCACGAGATGGAAGAGAAAGAAGATAGTATCAACTGGGAGGCGCTAGCGAATTTGAAGGGCACGCTTGTTATATTAATGGGTGTTGGGAACCTTGTTACGAATGTTGATGCACTTTTAGAACATGGCATGCACGCGGAAACTCCCGTGTCGATGATTGAGAAAGGGTTCACTGCCGATGCAAGGCTTATAGTTGGAACGTTGGGGACCATTGTGGCAGTGGCAGCGAAAGAAAAGGTGAATCCACCGGCTGTGATCGTAATTGGCGATGTGGTTAATGTAAGGGAGAAGCTAACTTAAAAAATGCGAACTAGAAATAAGATAGCCGTTTTTAGACCTGAAAATGTACTTAAAAAGACAAAAGAAATAGCTGATAGATACGGGTTTGACTTTTTCGGCTTCCCGCTGTTTGAACTGGTAGTGCGGAAGGATGCATTGGCGGAGATAGAGTCCGTTTTTGAAGCAGGCGTGGACATAGCCGTGTTCACGAGTATAAACGGCGTGAAGAAAGCGTTTGGCATATGCAACGGTAAATTCAACTTAAAGGAGAAATTCCAGGATGACTATGTGGCGGTATGTGCCATTGGCCCTGCAACGAAAGCGGAGCTTGCGAATAAGGGCTTGCACGTGCATATTATGCCCGCAGAATATAGCTCTGATGGTTTAAAGAGTGTGTTTGATGCGATTGAAGTAAAAGATACAAGGATTGTATTCCTCAGAAGTTCAGAAGGCGGCAAGGATATTATAACGTTTTTAGATGCTAAAGGTGCTCTCGTGACAGATATAGCGATATATAGCGTGAGGGAGATTGCGCCATCAGAATGCGAAGAGCTCTTTAATGAACTTGTGTGCTATGGGCCGGATTATGTAATATTCACAAGTTCATTGACTTTTAGGATATTCTTAAAGCACACAAAAGAGTTGAATATAACAGAGAAGGTCTTCGAGAACGCGAAAATTGTCGCTATTGGCGATCCAACGGCTAAAACCATAGAAGAAAAAGGGCTAAATGTGGATTTGGTCGCGCAAAAAAGCACGATTGAATATCTTTTGAAGGAAATAAGAGCGGATTTGTAATTGTATATAAAGTATAACTTCTACCTATAACTTTAATTTAGGACGCAGATTTACACAGATTTACACGGATTTGATTTAATCTGCGTTAATCTGCGTTAATCTGCGTTAATCTGTGTCAATAAATATTTAATTTTAGTGTAACTACTCAGCCCCCCCTCTATTTCTTATAAAAGAAGGAAGGAAA
>CAZOEM010000243.1:0-4812 GCA_964578735.1 uncultured Halobacteria archaeon
TGATACGGGATAAAAAAGGAAGTAAAATTACTGTTTGTTTTATTGAAAATGTAGATCCCATGGGCGTGCATACGGGCGACAGTTTTTGTGTAGCACCGATGCTAACGGTAAAGAAAGAGCTGCAGAATAAGTTACAGGAGCTCTCTTACAGGATTGTTGATGCTATCGGTGTATTGGGTGGGACGAACATCCAATTTGCGCATAACCTCGAAGATGGCAGAGTGGTGGTTATTGAAATCAACCCACGCACTTCGCGATCCTCAGCATTAGCATCAAAAGCTACCGGTTTCCCTATCGCGCGTATATCAGCGAAACTCGCTACTGGTATAACTCTTGACGAACTCCCCTACTGGAAAGAAGGCACACTTGATAAATATACTCCTAGTGGCGATTATGTAGTCGTTAAATTCGCAAGATGGGCATTTGAGAAGTTTCCACAGACGCAAGACGTACTTGGGACGCAGATGAAAGCCGTGGGTGAGGTTATGAGCATCGGTAAGAATTTCAAGGAGGCATTCCAAAAGGCTATTCGCTCTCTGGAGACCAAGAGATACGGTATTGGCGGCGTAAATGATTTTGCAGCGCTTTCTCTTCCCGAACTCAAGACGAAATTAGCATATCCTTCGAGTGAGCGCATTTTCTTGATCTATGAAGCCTTACGCAAAGGTATGTCGGTCGAAGAGCTTTATCAGATGACTAAAATCGGTAGATGGTTTATCAGGCAGATGCAAGAGCTGGTAGAATTCGAGGAAGAGCTAAAGAAGTTCTACGGTAAGGACCTGCCAGATGACGTGCTTAAAAGTGCAAAGGAGAACGGATTCTCGGACAGATACATCGCGCAACTGCTGGGCAAGACAGAACAGCAGATACGCACACAGCGTCTCAATGCAGGAAAGAAGGAAGCATATGCGCCTGTGCCGGTAAGCGGTGCTGATGCCGCCTACTATTACTCAACCTACAATGCTGACGATTCGGTTACTGTCTCGCCCAAACGCAAGGTAATGATTTTAGGCGGTGGTCCTAACCGAATAGGCCAGGGCATAGAGTTTGATTATACCTGCGTTCATGCTGCGTTCGCATTACGAGAAGAGGGGTTTGAGTCGGTAATGGTCAATTGCAACCCCGAAACGGTATCCACAGATTACGACACTTCAGACAAACTTTATTTCGAGCCTCTAACTGTAGAGGACGTATTAAGCATTTACGATAAGGAAAAGCCAGAGGGTGTAATCGTGCAGTTTGGCGGGCAAACACCACTTAATATAGCAAGAGAGCTTTATGAAGCGGGCGTGAAGATTCTGGGCACGAGTCCTGATAGCATTCATTTGGCTGAGGACCGGGAGCTATTCAAGGAAGTAATAACAAAGCTCGGTATTCCACAGCCGGAAAGCGGCACCGCGCGGTCAGTAGAGGAGGCGCTTGCAGTTAGCAGGGAAATAGGATTCCCTTTGATGGTACGACCTTCTTTTGTGCTTGGTGGAAGGGGCATGGAGATAGTGTATGACGAGAAGATGCTCCTGGATTATGCAAAAACTGCGGTCGACGTTAGTCCGGAATATCCGATGTTAATAGATAAATTCCTGGAGCAAGCTATCGAGACTGAGGTGGATGCCATCGCAGATGGCGAGGACGTGTATATTGCCGCAGTAATGGAACATATAGAGCTTGCAGGGGTACACTCAGGAGATAGCGCATGCGTAATCCCACCGCGTAATATTACAAAACGGAATCTTGCGGAAATAGAAGACTATACAAAGAAAATCGCCGATGCGCTACAGGTCGTTGGACTCATGAATATCCAATACGCAATAGCCAAGGGGAAGGTCTATATCCTGGAAGCAAATCCACGCGCTTCTCGTACCGTTCCGTTAGTGAGTAAGGTTACTGGCGTTCCGGTAGCTAAAGTAACAACGAAGGTGCTGTTAGGTAATAAGTTGATAGACCTGCTCAAGGCGGTTATGGTTAAAAAGGAAATCCCTTATTTTGGTGTGAAGGAAGCTGTGTTCCCTTTCAATATGTTTCATGATGTTGATCCTGTGCTGGGACCTGAGATGAAGAGTACGGGAGAAGTGATGGGTATTGCATCTTCTTTTGGGTTGGCGTTTTACAAAGCGCAGGAAGCAGCAGGTATGAAATTACCCGCTGAAGGAACAGTGCTGATTTCTGTTACTGATACCGATCAAAAAGATATCCTTGAGGTCGCAATCAGACTAAAAAAATTAGGGTTCCAGATACTTGCAACAAGTGGTACGAAGGCGTTTTTGGATAAGAATGGTGTTGCATCCGATCTGGCGCTGAAGCTGCACGAAGGTCGCCCTGATATAACTGACGACATCTATAATGGCCGGATACAGATGGTAATCAATACGCCGACAGGTAGGAGAGGTAAATATGCCGATAGCTATATCCGTAAAGCGGCTATCCAGCACAAAATACCTTATATTACTACTACCGCGGCTGCTATGGCAACGGTTGCGGGAATAGAGATGGTGAAGTCCAGAGATATAAAGGTAAAGTCTCTTCAAGAATATCATGGCGAATATTAAAAACAGAATACAGCAGATGCTTACAGGCTCTCGCAAGTTCAAACTGGATTTGATAGACCGGGGCGATATTGCGTCAATGAGCAAGCTTGCAGCCGAAGTCACGGGTATACCAATGCTGCATGAGCTGGAGGCGGATTTGTTCGAGGAGATATTGACGTCGTAGCGGAACAGAATGAAGGGATAAGGACTTGCAAGTAAACCCTTACGGGGTTTTCGGGATGGTAGTGATCCCACTACCAAAACCCTCTCCTTTTATCTTTATCTCAACAACTATTTATATTGCAAAGGTTTATAGGTAAAAAATGTGCAAGGTAAATAAGGGGAAGGTGAGTGAGCAAAATCAAAACGTTATTCCTTGCGGCCAATCCCATAGGCACTAGCCAACTAAAGCTAGACGAGGAAATCCGGGCAATTACCGCAAAGATCCGTGCTTCGGAGTATCACGATTTGCTGGAGTTGGTGTCCGGTTGGGCTGTACGACCTGATGACTTGCTTCAATCGCTCAACGAGCACAAGCCACAAATCGTGCATTTCAGTGCGCACGGAAGTCTGTCAGGAGAAATTATATTCGTTGATAACAACGGGACCTCAAAACCAGTTAGCAATAAGGCAATTACGGCATTATTCAGAACTCTGAAAGACAATATTCGAGTCGTTATCTTAAACGCCTGTTATTCGCGATCACAAGCAGAAGCTATTACAGAGGTTATTGACTGCGCGATCGGGATGAACACCGCTATCGGAGACCAAGCTGCTATTGTCTTTGCTGCCTCCTTTTATCGTGCTATCGGATTTGGTCGTTCCGTTCAGGAGGCTTTCGAACAAGCTAAAACAGCGCTGCTCCTTGAAGGAATTTCTGAAGAAAACACGCCAGAATTGTTAGTTAGGGCGGGAGTTGACCCAGCTCAGATATATCTTGTAGAATCCGATGTCCCTAGGCTTAAAGAACTACGAGAAAATAAAAAGGAGGATCCTCAAGTTATTTCACTAAAGACCGCACTGACACAGATATTAGCAGAAATAGACACGCCAAAATTGATGGATTTCGGCTGTGGCGTGGGTACATTAATTCCAATATTGTCAGATATTCCAGATTTTAAGGACAAAAAAGGAGTATACATAGGCCTTAATACGCCTGAGATAGAAGACGAAATACGTATTGCTTTTATGAAATCAGGTTTTCATAAAAATCCCGGAAGTGACCTTTTGAACTATGAAGATTTTATTTCTAAAATTGATGAAATAAAGTGTAACATTATTATAATCAAAAATGTCATTCATGAAATAACATCTATTGCCGAGTTAGGAGAGCTAATTTACCGATTATTGAAAATTTTACCTAAAAATGGTATCGTTATGGTTCAAGATATGGAAATTCTCCCACGCCATGAACTTGGGGTTTGTCCTTACCTAGCCAATGATTTAAAGAAAGTTTTTGAAGAAAATGGGTTAGAATGTATTCTGACGCCCTATGGCAGTTTTAGCGGGATATCCCTATATACACTTAGGGGTAAAAAGGTAGAAGAACCTAAAACTGCAAAGATAATTTCTGACAAGCTTTTATCTGTTCGTGAAATCATGCGAAATACTATTGAAAAAGAATTGTACAAAATACTAGATAAAAACAGGCTAGAAGAATTGTACAAGATAATGGAGAAGAGATCGGCGGATGATAAATCTGTCTGTATACTCCGACACCTTGACTATGTTGCTCTTCAAAAACAAGTATCAGATTATAAAAAAGAGCCAGTACCTTTATCTGAATTTGAAATATTTAAATACTATTTAACCATATCTGAGGGGAAAATAGACGATATTTTAAAAGATAAATCAAAAATTCTACAAGATATTTATTGGTTTCATAATAGAGGTCATGCTTTTGAAATGTTTAAAGGTGATTTTCTTAACTCAAACAAAACTGTTCTATTTTTACATAGTCAGCGAACATTTGGAAAAACCACTTTGGCGTTAGAAGCGCTGAAAACTCGAAATCCTGATAGAAAACCGATATACATTAAAATACCGAAAAATTGTGATTACTGGAAATTCATAGAAAATATATTCCTTGAGCTGAAAGTTAATGTGGGATTAGATAAATTATCTAAGGAAAGTAAACAAGAAATTACAAGTGTTGTTCTAAAGTTTATCAGTAAATTTTCAGACAAGGTTATTTTCTGTTTTGATGACTTTGAAAACACATTGGAGGGTAATCAAATTGCGGATAAGGATCTAGAGTTTTTTCTTTCAAAACTTTCAAAAATAGACG
>CAZOEM010000244.1:0-4800 GCA_964578735.1 uncultured Halobacteria archaeon
TACCCGTGTTCGGGTTGACGGGAAAATATATCGTACGGATGAGAAGCTAAATCTCGAACGATATAAGAAACATGACATCGAGATAGTCATTGACCGGTTAAATATAGAGGACAGATCGCGATTGGTAGAAGCAGTAGAGAATGCATTAGTTAAGTCCGAAGGACTGGTAATTGTAGTTGCCGGAAATAAAGAAGAGCAGGTATATTCAGCTAATTTGACGTGCCCTATCTGCGGTATCACATTTGAGGAATTACAACCGCGAATGTTCTCGTTCAACAGTCCCTTTGGTGCATGTCCTGTATGTCACGGCCTGGGCATAACAATGGATTTTGACCCGAACCTTATAATTCCGGACAGGAACAAATGTATAGCCGATGGCGCACTTGCGATATACCGAAACGCAATAGACGGGTGGCGGGGACAGTATGTTGCAGCAGTTGCAAAACATTTCGGCTTTGAGATTTTCACACCTATAAAGGACCTTACGGAAGAGCAATACAAGGCGCTGATGTACGGCTCAAATGAGCAGATCAAGTTTAGCATGTCAATGAAAAATGGAGATGCGAGCTGGTCTCATCGTGGTGTCTGGGAAGGACTGGTACCTCAGGCAGAGCGATTGTATCAACAGACCGAATCGGAGTACAGACGGCACGAACTGGAGCGATTCATGCGGATTTCGCTATGCCCTGGTTGTAACGGTAAAAGACTGAAAGAGAAAGTCCTGGCTGTTACTGTTGGTAAAAGATCAATAATTGATATTACAGACATGTCGATAGCGAACTGCATAAAATTCTTTAAAGACATAGACCTTACTAAAAAACAGGTCGAAATTGCAGGACTGATATTAAAGGAGATACGTGCGCGGCTTGATTTTCTCGCTAAGGTAGGTCTTGGTTATCTTACGCTTTCTCGTGCTTCCAGTACCCTTTCCGGTGGCGAGGGGCAACGGATAAAGCTCGCAACTCAAATAGGGTCCAATTTAATGGGTGTGTTGTATATCCTGGACGAGCCTTCGATCGGCTTGCATCAACGCGATAACCGGAAATTAATCGATACGCTACACAGGTTACGTGACATCGGAAATACGTTAATAGTTGTAGAGCATGACGAAGAGACAATAAGAAGAGCTGATTATGTTGTTGATATGGGTCCGGGAGCAGGATTACAGGGCGGCAGGGTAGTTGCAAAGGGCACGCCGGAGCAAATAGAAAGTAACCTGGCATCACTAACCGGGAAATACCTGTCCGGTGAATTGAGTATACCCATGCCCACGCAACGAAGAGAATCCGGTAAGTTCATTCAGCTCAAAGGCTGTAAGGAAAATAATCTTAAGTATATTGACGTAGACATTCCTGTTGGGGTTCTGACATTGATTACCGGCGTATCCGGCAGCGGAAAATCCACGCTGATATACGAGATATTATATAAGGCGATGATGCAGAAACTGTATAATTCCAAACAACGAGCAGGAGCGCATGACCAGATTATATTCGGGCGAGAAATAGATCGGGTGATTGTCATCAATCAGAACCCGATAGGGAAAACACCACGCAGCAATCCCGCAACCTACACCAAAGTCTTTGACGAGGTCCGGAAGATATTTTCTGCTACTAAAGAGGCGAAACAGCACGGGTTTAAGCCCGGGCGGTTCTCATTTAATGTCAAAGGTGGGCGGTGCGAATCCTGCAACGGCGATGGCGTTATCAAGATCGAGATGAATTTCCTGCCTGATGTATATGTAGAATGCGAGGAATGCCGTGGGAAACGGTATAACAATGAAACTTTGACGATCAAATATAAAGGTAAATCGATTGCAGATGTACTAAATATGAGCGTTGAAGAAGCGCTGGAGCTCTTTGAGAATATCCCCGCTATCAGAAACAAACTTGAAACGCTGATACGAGTGGGATTGGGCTATATCAAACTCGGGCAAAGTTCTACTACTCTTTCCGGTGGTGAAGCACAGCGGATTAAGTTGACAAAGGAACTATCAAAGAAGGCTACCGGTAAGACCTTATATCTACTTGACGAACCGACAACGGGACTTCATTTTCATGACGTGAAGAAATTGATAAATGTGCTTGACGATCTTGTAGATAAAGGAAACACAGTGGTGGTTATAGAGCATAATTTGGACGTAATTAAATCGGCCGACCATATTATTGACCTTGGCCCGGAAGGAGGAGACGAAGGCGGTATGATTGTTGCTTCTGGCACGCCCGAACAGGTTGCGGCAAATGATGCGAGCTACACGGGTAAATTCCTTAAAATGATGTTAAAATGAATATTCCGGGATTTGTAACCACAAAATTACACGAGATTGACACAGACTTTTATTCCAAAAAGTTTTAAAACGTTTACCAAAGAAACGGGTTTTTTGTGCAGATACCTATAACCCTTCTAACCATCTTACAAAGACTGGGTCTTCCAGGATATAATATCCCTTTTCTCGCTTTAATACACATCCTTTTTGCTCAAGATATGACAAAAACTGATTCACATTTGAAATGTTGTCTTCAACAGCACTTGCTATCGCCTTTGGCGTATGGCACCCTTTTGCGATATTTATCGCGATCAGTCGCTCCTTAGAACTCAAAGTATCAAATTCTCCCTTGAATAGAATATCGCCTTCCTCCAGCAGAAACTCCTCCTCCAGCTCTTTTATTAGCTCTACGGATGCTCCTTTTCTCCGTTCAAGCATTTTGCCTATGAACTGGATATAAAACGGTATTCCCGTGGAGAAATTATGGATTTCATCTACTCCTTCTTCTGTAATTTCAATATCGCCTGATAGCAGTTCTTTAGTATATTCCCGCTCGAATGGTTTAACCTCCTTTATAATCAATTGCCTATAAAATGGCGATATTGAGGACAATACACTGAGCTTCATCGTGCTTCTTATCGAACCTGAAATGCAGAGCGTTGTTCGCTCCCAATTCTCAAATATAGTCCTCATCTTCCTTATTATCGTCTCGCCGATTTTATTGTTATCACTCTTCAACTCAGAAATAGAAGGAAATTCATCTATCATGAGTATACACTTTGTACCTGTGCTCTTTGCGAGTTTTTCCGGAAGATACAGTGCGTTCTCAACGAGCAAATTTTTGTCTATATCTCGCTTTTTGGAGATAAGAAACTCTAACTCATTGTAAACAATCTTGAACTCCGAGCTATCGAGTAGTTTCCGCAGCATAGTAAGCGGTGTTTGAAACAATTCTTTCGCTTTATATTTCAAGCCGAGGTATGGCCTGTATGCATCGATAATATCCATACTTAATCGCTGGCAGAATTCAACAACGCTAAATTCTATCAAATCCCAAACAGAGAAGTAAACAGTGACAATTTTATGTTCTGATTCAAGCCTTCTTTGAACCTCTTTTAGAACGGATGTCTTCCCAATTCGTCTCTTGCCATAAAGAGCGTAGCCCGTTGTTGATTCGAAATCCCTTAGTTCTGAGATCATCTCATCTAAAAGTTCTTGCCGGTTTATGAACCTTTCGCCTTTTACCGGCCGTAGTGTAAAGTACATTTTATATCACTAATATATTTGTTAGTAACTTATATGTTATTATAAGTCGCATTTATATTCCCGTCTGCATCAACCGTTCGTGTCGCTATCTCATATACCGTGGTTGCAAAAAGTCCGTCTGCCAAATAACAACCTTCCGCCGTAGCGGTTTTCCAGCTTCCGTTCAGATAGATCAACGTATGATCAAAATCAGGATCAGCGGGATTATCCCATGTCCAGTTGATCCCGGTAGGACCAGATGTGTTCGTGATATTAGTGACGCTTACAGACAGTGTTAGATACAATAGCAATCGATGGGGGGAAGAAGAGCATCCTTGGAAAACCAAAACTGAATTTTGGACGTAGAAGAATCAGACTGCTTAAGAAGAACATATCACTTCTAAACAAAATTGGGAAACTGCTGTGAAGTCCTTTTAATCTCTCGGATATTCGATTATTCATCCCTGCGTGAGGAGTCGAGAGAGGTTTCTACTGTTGGAATCATACCAACACAACTTGTTCAGGCTGTTCCGTGTTGCATGGATGGCGATGATGGCCGCGTTGTTACTGGTGTTTGTTGGCGCACTCACATTTATCGTCTTTGTGCTGTCATTGTTGTTCAATGATACTTAATGAGGCCGGATTATTCCGTTTCGGGTCTCATCATTTCCTCTCTACATTCAAAAAATCTATCCCTTAATGTGAATAAACTAAATATTGCTAATGTTGGTACTTCTATACCAAAAATGATAATAATAACTTTGCAAAACCCACACGTAATTAAAAACCGGGATAATGATAAAGCCATTATTGAATAGATCAAAACAAATCCTGTAGGGGATAATAAATATTTAGCCTCATTTTTCATATTTTCTAAACACTTTAACTTACGTGGTGTGTTGTGTTCAAAACTAAAGATAACAGTAGTAATCGCTATTACCTGTAATCCTAAAAGAGCTCCAAATACTTGCGCTAATGTACTAAAAACCCAGTAATAGAGTTGTTCATCATTGAATGAATTTTCATTTCTTATAAATATTAATCCAAATATGATAAGCAAGGCTAAAATCCTCATATTTTTCTCCTTAATCATTTTAGATAAGAATTTAAAACAACAAGCACCGAGAACGCTAAAGAATGCGTTATTTTCCTTCAGTGCTTCTTGTTTCTCTTCGTACCAAAAATAGAAAGCATTGTGAATGAAAATAATCAGAAAAAAGAAAGCAACACAGCATATCTCGTTTGAGTAAGTGCCGTAGCATATAAGCAATGTGGCAAGAATATATAAAACT
>CAZOEM010000245.1:0-1203 GCA_964578735.1 uncultured Halobacteria archaeon
CGGATTTTCCCAAGGAATGTTTCCGGGAGTTAAAGAAAGATACAGCACCCGGCATTTATCTATAATCTTCTACTTATAGCTATTAGGCATGAAACAGGTAAAGTTTATAATGTGTAAATTTCACAAAGAATACATACAGAGGTAAATGTTAACTTTGAGGGCGGGGAAAAAGAAGGTGACAAAAAAGCGAAATGGAACCATTTGTATAGTATCGGCATTTTCAATCGTTTTGGTAGCGATTGGATGTGCCATCGCCGTAAATGCGGGGACATCTGATTCAACGGTTTCTTCCGTGACGATTTACGTGCCCGACAATTATGCAACGATTCAAGGGGCGGTGGACAATGCCTCCGTGGGTGACACGATTGTTGTGAGAGATGGTACTTACCCCGAGAGCGTGAAAGTGAACAAGAGTTTGACGATTCGGTCTGAAAACGGACCTGCCAATACAATTGTTGTGTCTCCTGAGGGCGTAAATGATCATGTACTGACGGTGACAGCCGACCATGTGAACATAAATGGGCTCACAGTGAAAAATGCAACGGGAAAAAATGAAGCGGGACGGTATAATTACTCAGGACTGTATATCAGCGCT
Source organism: uncultured Halobacteria archaeon (assembly GCA_964578735.1). Classification (GTDB taxonomy): domain Archaea; phylum Halobacteriota; class Syntropharchaeia; order Alkanophagales; family Methanospirareceae; genus Methanophaga. Next base: position 596 of record CAZOEM010000245.1, read on the forward strand.
AATCACTGCAATATTACAGATAACATAGCAATAAACAACGCTTATGGCTTCTTCTTCTCGGAATCAAGCAAAAACACACTCATAAACAACATCGCGTCGGATCACATTGGCGATGGCATCTACGTTATTAGTTCGAGTTCTAACACCATATCCAACAATATGGTAAAGCGAAATCCCCGGTATGGCATTCGTTTGTATGGATCGCATAATAATACTGTGTGTAACAATAATATATCGAACAGCTTATATGGTATTCGCTTAGAAAGCTCACACAATAATACCGTGCGTAACAATAATGTATCGAGCAACGGATATGGTATTCGCTTAGGAGGCTCACACAATAACATAATAGAGAAAAACAATGTCCAATCGAACACTTACGATGGTATTTACGGATTTTACTCAAACGACAATTCTTTTGTTGATAATACTGCAAACCAGAATTATGATGGCTTTTTTATCAATGCCTCATATAATAATACATTAATTAATAACGTTGCAAACGCGAACAATTATGATGGCTTTGGCCTTGAATTAGTACGCAACCACACTTTAATCAATAACCGGGTAAACTCGAACAACAAGAGCGGCATTAGCTTAACGTCTTC
>CAZOEM010000245.1:1213-4794 GCA_964578735.1 uncultured Halobacteria archaeon
AGAATATAATATCGCATCATTGAACACTGGAATGGGATTTCACCTGGTTTCTTCAACCAGTAATACCCTGGCAGGTAACAAAGCCAGTGCAAATAAAGAGGTCGGTATCCACCTGGAGGAATCCATCAACAGCACCTTAAAAAGCAACATGATGGAGGGCAATTATCTTAATTTTGGTGTTGCTGGTAATAGTCTGCCCTACTTCTACCACGATATAGATGCAAGTAACCGCGTAGATCGAAAGCCCATTTATTATTGGATTAACCAGTCAGAACGGGAGATACCAAAGGATGCGGGCTTTGTAGGGATCATAAACTCCCTAAATATAACCGCGAGAAACCTAACGCTAACGAAGAATAGCGTGGGACTATTGGTCGCCTATTCGGTGGGTTCAGAGATAGATAATGTGACTGTATTGAACAACGATGACGGCATTTCCTTGTTTGCTTCGAGCTATAGTATTATAGCAAGCAACACTATTTCAAACAATAATTTGGGCATCAACATGGCCTTTTCAAACACTAACTATTTGTTTCAGAACACAAACACGAATAACTTCTATGGAATCCTCATGAGTCTTTCGAACGATAATAAATTAGTCGAGAACAAGATATTAAACAATCAGCACGGGATTTCACTGGGTACTTCGAACATCAATACCTTTTTTAGGAACAACATATCGAACAATTGGGAGGGACTTTTTCTTGACTCTTCACAGGGTAACCTATTTTTCACAAATAACTTCATAACTAGTAGCGCTCATTCTATGTTTTCAAACACCACCTGGAATTCCCTTTTAGAATTACCCTATATCTATAAGGGTGAAAGATACACAAAGTACATGGGCAACTACTGGAGTAATTATATATTAGGAAGCGATTTTAGCACTTTTATAAACCAGGATACAGATGGAGATGGTATTGGTGATGTTCTGACTCCATACACACTACCTACCGGTTTAGGTACAGATAAGGACTATTATCCATTGATGGAGCCTTATGAAAATTACATTTATGTTCCAGCAGACGACTGAATCGTGTGTCAAGGCCGATCCAATAACTAACATTTATATATTACGTTAAGCAATATGTTATATGATGAAGGTAGCAATAAATGGCTGGGGTAGAATTGGGCGACTCGTGTTTAGGGCAGCATTACGAAGCAACTCAGACACTGATTTTGTAGCAATAAATAGCCGATCTGCGGACGCTTCCTGGATTGAGCACTTGTTAAAGTATGATTCAGTACATGGCAAGCAGGAAGGGGAGATAAGAGCGGAAAACGAGACGTTATTTGTGGATGGGAAAGCGATAAAAATATTGAGTGAGAGTGACCCGGAGAACTTACCATGGCGCGATTTAGGCGTAGATGTGGTAGTGGAATCCACAGGGCAGTTCCGGGATAGGAAGGGGGCATCGAAACATCTCGAAGCAGGCTGCAAGAAAGTGATAATAACGGCACCGGCGAAGGAACCGGATGTAACTCTTGTTCCCGGGGTAAATGACGCGATGTATGACCCAGATGCGCATAATATTATCTCTCTTGCATCTTGTACCACAAATTGCTTAGCGTCTGTGGCGAAGGTATTAGAGGACGCGTTTGGCATAAATAAAGGCTTTATGACTACTGTCCATGCGTACACAAGTGATCAGAGAATCCTTGATGGGCGGCATAAAGACTTGAGGCGAGCGCGTGCTGCAGCTATGTCCATAGTACCAACGACAACAGGCGCGGCAGCAGCATTAGGTCTCGTTTTACCTTCCTTAGCAGGTAAAATGGACGGAATATCCTTACGAGTCCCTACTGCTAACGTTTCGATTGTCGATCTAGTAGCCGAGCTGGTTAGCGAAGTTACCCGTGAAGCGGTGAACAGTGCTTTTGAAGAAGCGTCAAAGACTTCTTTGACCGGTATCCTTGCTGTTTCTCGCCTGCCTCTTGTTTCCACAGATTATAACGGCTCGAGCTTATCGGCAATTGTTGATGCTGAGTATACAAATGTGGTGGGTGGCAGTTTAGTGAAGGTGCTTGCGTGGTATGACAACGAATGGGGCTACTCGTGCAGGGTAGTGGACATGATAAAGCGGCTAGAGGCGGAAGGCATGTAGAAAAAGGGAGGGTAGGAGGAGGGGTTATGAACGAGAAAATAGCGGATTTCTTGACTATCGATGATTTCGATCTGGACGGAAAAACCGTGCTCTTTCGGGCGGACATAAACTCGGTGATTATAGACGGGCAAGTGCAGATGAAGGAGCGGATAGTAGAGAATGCGAAGACGATACGGGAGCTTTCTGATAAAAAAGCGAAGGTAGTTATCCTTGCACATCAAGGTCGTGCAGGGCAAGCGGATTTTCTACATCTGGAGCAGCATGCACAATTGCTCAGAACTATCATGGATTTGAAATACATTGACGATATAATGGGTCCGAGTGCGAGGGCGGCGATAACGGGTCTTCATCGTGGCGAAGTTTTGTTGCTCGATAACGTGCGGATGCTAGCAGAGGAGACACTTAACAAAACACCGGAGGAGCATTCGCACTCGTTTTTTGTGAGGAGTCTTGCACCTCTTGCCGATGTATACATAAATGATGCCTTCTCCGTGGCTCACCGATTACACGCATCTGTGGTTGGCTTCCCGACGGTTCTGGATGCAGGGATAGGGCGATTAATGGAGCGGGAGTTGATAACTCTGGAAAGAGCGGTATATCAAATAAAAAGTCCGTGTGTTTATATCCTTGGTGGTGTGAAGCCCGAAGAAGTGTTTGACATCATAGATGTCACATTGAAGCGTAAAAGAGTAGATAGTATACTCACAACTGGTGCTCTTGGCACTCTTTTCCTATATGCGAGTGGTACAATTGAGCCAGGAGAAGAACAAAAAGCGGATAAGCATTTTATGTGGACTGTGGAGCAAGCCAAAAGGTTCCTGGAGATGGGTAAGGACATAATAGAGTATCCCAAGGATGTTGCCGTGGTGGCAGATGGCGAGAGAAGAGAAATACCCGTGGCACAGCTAAAGCCTAACCAATCAGCATATGATATAGGGGAGAAGACGGGGGAGGAATATTCAGAACGAATAAGAAATGCGAGAACGGTGATAATGAAAGGGCCCGCAGGGTTATATGAAAATAAGGCATTTGCAAAGGGCACACACGATATTTTTGAAGCGATTTCGCATTCGGATGCATACTCTCTTCTCGGTGGTGGACATACATCAGCAGCAATAAGTGAAGTGGGAATAGATCAGAAGAGCATGTCTAATGCCCACGTCAGCCTTGCGGGTGGTGCATTCCTGCGATATTTCGTCGATAAGCATCTGCCCGGGATAGAAGTGCTAAAAAAGCGTTCTTTCAAAAAGTGTTAAAAGCGTTACAAAAGAAATAATAATCGCCACTTACGATAATCACGATAATTCCAAGGATCACACACAGAGGGGTCGTAGGGTAGGGGATATCCTGTCAGGTTCCGGACCTGACGACCTGGGTTCGAATCCCAGCGACTCCGTTCTCGCGGCTACAAGAGGTTTTCAAGGTATATAAAGTATAAGTTCTGCCTATTTAAGACGCAGATTTACACGGATTTAC
>CAZOEM010000246.1:0-4785 GCA_964578735.1 uncultured Halobacteria archaeon
CTAATTCAGTTGTTTGAAAAATCGCTAAAATAGGCAAGTGGAGAAAAATCAAGTACCACATCTTTTGTTCATCTTTTTTATTCTCCAGTTAACATTCATTTCTATTCATCCTATATATATTTTCCTATTTTTACATTATATGCGAGATCAAAGCGTGTTATTTTATAAAAACAAAGAGGAGTTTATCAAAGAAGAGATTAATATACTTCTGGCTATTAAAAACTTCCTTTATCCTCGAATATAATAACTCCCTCTCGTTGATCAAATAGAATCTTAAACCGATCAAACAAATCTGAATTCGATGGTCATAGAATTAACGCATCCTATGTTGGTATCTTAGCCAATGTTGGTTTTTTATTAGGATATTTATTCTTAGCTTCTTTATAGACCGCTTCGGCGTCATCTCCATCTGCTACGACCTTTTTTATCTATCGTTGCAATCCATTTCCCCGCGTATTTGCTAAAATCTGTCTTTATGAACCACTTATAATCTACACTCATAGCTTTCACCTACAAGTTTTTTATATTTGAATATGTGTATTTTTCGTCTATTTAACTTTACAAGTTGTGGCGATAATTTTCTAACTATGGAAAGAAACCAATTTCAACAAACTCCTTCGAAAATTTTCATTATACACATGGCAAGAATTCATTATGGCAATAGGCGTCAATTACGTGTTGGAACGATTATCTATTATGTAATGTAGTTCTCAAACGGCTTCATTAAGGGATAATCATCACCTCTTTCAGAATATATGCGGTAATGTGTATCTCCAATTCCATCTCCATCTCCATCAGTTCCTTCGTAATCATCCCAGTAGTTGCCTAAGTAGCTTTCGTAAGTTGTTCCATCATAAGTGTAGGCTATTTCCAATGGCGAGTTCCAGATGTTGGTTGATTTAATAGAAGGGATATATCCTGAGTTGTCGATAAAGTTGTTAAAGTAGATTTTGTTGTTGCTGGATCTGGTGAGGTGGATGCCGCCATAGTAGTTTTTGCTGACATTGCTGCCTGTTATGATGTTATTGTTGCTGAAATCGGAGAGGCGGATGCCGGGCCCATTGTTGTTGCTGACATTGTTGCCTGTTATGTTATTGTTGCAGGAAGAGGAGAGAATAATGCCTTCCCTGTTGTTGCAGACATTGTTGCCTGTAATTGAGTTGTTGCTGGAATAGTAGAGGCGGATGCCGCCTCCGTTGTTGTTGCATACGGTGTTGTTTGATATTTTACTGTTTCTTGTTTTCAATAACCCTACACCACCGCTCGTATTAGATAAATCAAGATTTTCTATAGTGATATTGTTACAATTAACAATTATGACCTGTCCAGCATCTTCAACTTTGTAATCCGATACATCTTCAAGATAAACAAGCGGTTTAGCATTTACTGTATTTTCTTCCACGGTATTTTGATAGGAAGAATAAACAGAAAGACCATCATTTACAAATACATTGCCTGTAATGGCGTTGTTGCTGGAATCGGAGAGGAGAATGCCGTCCCCGCGGTTGTTGCTGACATTGTTGCCTGTTATGCTGTTATTGTTGCTGGAATAGTAGAGGAGAATGCCATCCCAGTTGTTGCAGACATTGTTGCCTGTTATGCTGTTGTTGCTGGAATAGGAGAGGCGGATGCCGCCGTACCTGTTGTTGTGGCATACTGTGTTGTTTGATATTTTACTGTTTTCGGTCTTCCAGAGTGCGATGCCACCGATTGTATTAGATAAATCAAGATTTTCTATGGTGATATTGTTACAATTAACAAGTATGACCTGTCCAGCATCTTCAACCCTATGATCCGATACATCTTCAAGATAAACAAGAGGTTTACCATTTACTATATTTTCTTCCACGGTATTTTGATAGGAATTCTTAACAAAGAGACCATCATTTACAAATACATTGCCTTTAATTGTGTTGTTGTAGGAATCGTCGAGTCTGATGCCTTCCTCGTTGCTGCTGACATTGTTGCCTGTAATTATGTTGTTGTTGCTGGAAGAGTAGAGGCGGATACCTCTCCCGTTGTTGCTGCTGACATTGTTGCCTGTAATTGTGTTGTTGCTGGAAGAGGATAGGCGGATGTTGGCGCCTTCGCAGCTGACACTGTTGCCTGTAATTGTGTTGTTGCTGGAAGAGGATAGGTCGATGCCGAAGGCGTTGCTGCTGACATTGTTGCCTGTGATGGTGTTATTGTTTGAGGTTACTTTGATCACAACTACAGAGTTTGTTGCATTGAATCCTACAAGCGTAATTCCATCTGCAGTTAATCTAATCGCACTTCCGCTCCACTTTGCTGCATCCATAACAGGATGCCCAACCCCTCTTAGTGTAACTGATTTATTTACAACTACATTCTCGTAATAAACACCGGAATGAACTAAAATCGTATCGCCATCAGAAGCATTATTTATCGCATCTTGTATCCCTGTGAAATCTGCTCCACCGCTGCCATTCACAGTCCAGTTCGTTGCCGATGCAGCCCCTACAAAACATAGAACCAAAATCGTGACGCTTACAACCAACATACCACGTCTTTTATCCATCTTTTTATCCCCCTATTAACATCCATTTCAATTTTGTCTAAGCTATTCATCACATATATATTTTTCTATTATTTACTTTTATCTGCAAGATCAAAGCGTGTTATTTTGGAAAATTTGGTCGAACCAGTAACCCGTGGCGATCCTGAGTCACCATTAGGATGGAGTTGTAAGAGTACACGTAAACTGGCTGAAAAACTCAACAATATGGGTCGTAATGCAAGTTATTCTACCTTAGCAGTATTTCTTTCTGATTTGGAGTATAGCCTACAAGGTAATAAAAAAATTATTGAAGGTGAAAGCTACCCTGATCGGAATGCCCAATTTGAATACAATCAGACGCGCAATGAAGGGTGGGTGAATGTTGGTATAGACCATTACACATCAGCGTTTGCCGTTGAAAGTATAAGACAATGGTGGAATTCTAGGGGCCAAAAAGTATATCTCGAGGCGGAAGTAATGAATACCGAGTCAGACTATGGAAAATAGAATTGCAAAAATTCGCGGATGAAACAGGACTGGAAATATCAGTCCCTCATTTTCCTCCGGGGACAAGCAAGTGGAACAAGATTGAGCATAGGTTATTCTCTTTTATTACCCAAAATTGGAGAGGTAAACCCCTTAAAAGTCATGAAGTTATTGTGAACCTTATATCTGCAACAACTACCAATAAAGGCCTACTGGTTAAATGTCAACTAGACAAAAATTCATATCCTAAAAAGGTCGGGGGCAGCCCGTAGAGAATCAGCCTACGGTGAAACCACCTCTGATTAAACAGTCCATCAAGAAGCCAAGTTAGTTACCAGCGAGAAATAGTAGAAATGGAAAACATAGGGTTATACGGTTTTTTTGTCGTAGTACTTAGCCACACACCGCTTCTTTTCCCTTAAAAAAGGGAAAAATTATATATCCACATTTTTCTTTTTCTTCTTACTACACTTTAAGGATGAGCGAAAAAAAGCGAAGGTGGCGGAAGGTGCAGGGGGAAAGGGCACGAAAAAAGGAGGAGGAGAAATCGCTAACTAACAACCAAAAATGAAGAGGGCAATAATTATTACAAAAGGACGGGTGCAGAGAGTTGGATACCGGGACTTAGTTGCTGACTGGGCTATGGACCTGGGCTTAGTTGGTTTTATCGAAAACCAACCGGATGGAACGGTAAAGATAATTGCAGAAGGAGAGGCGGAAAGATTAGAGGAGTTTATCAGGGAAGCACAGCCGGAGGATGATCCTTTAATACGAATAGCCCAGTTTAATGTAGACTATGAAAAAGCAACAGGAGAATTCGAGCTCTTTACGATAAAGCGCGGGAGTTCCGAGGAGGAGACTGGCGAGAGGCTGGATATAGCGGCGAAATCGTTGAAGGAATTGATTAAGACAACAGCAATGATGAATAGGAACATTGGTAATAAGATTGATGCTGGCAAGGCGGAAAACAAGCGAGGTTTTGCTACTTTGATTGAGAAGCAGGATCAGAGGTTGGGAAAGGAAGACCAGATGCTGACGAAACAAGATGAAACAATTGCTACTATAACTTGTGGCGTTGATGAGATGCGAGAATTCCGAACGGAAACGCAACAGAACTTTGCCAATCTAGACACAAAGTATGGTAAAATCGGGGATAATATGGAGCGGATTTTAGAAGAATTGAAAGAAGAGCGGAAAGAATATCGAGACTCTATCGAGAAGTTGGTCAATGCAATTCTCGAATCGAAGTGAGGTGATTGAAAATGAAAAAGAAGATGAAAAACGAGAGAAGAAATCGAAAAATAGCGGCGATGTTACCTTTATAGTGGGCATTTTCCCGGAATCAAAACTTTACATTAAAATATAAATCGTGTTTTGATTTAGACTCATAGGGATGCCTAGGAGAATTAGCAAAAATCGTGTTTTTGATTTTCTCACGAAGTTCGAGAGTTTAATGACAACCAGCAGGAACAAGAAAAAGGGTCAATATCCCAGTCAACCTTTTACCGCTTCAGCAGACATATCCTGGTGCAGACCCTTTTGAATGCTTCCCTCTTATTCGACTACGATCCAAGATACAGTGTACTGGGAGTCAAATTTAAATTCTGCGCACTTGGGTAGATATCCACATCCAGCTACCAGACCGGGGAAAATATACCTTTCTCGACTGCGCAAACATCTTGAATTCCTTTGGTTGAAACTTCAAATAGTCCGCTATCGTGAACACACTAAATGGTAAACAATCGTCGAAATGGAGAGGAATGAGTCCTGTGAGCATGGAA
>CAZOEM010000247.1:0-4740 GCA_964578735.1 uncultured Halobacteria archaeon
TGTTAGGTCTGCTAACTTTGGTTTTGCCGTGTCTTTAAGTTTACGAAAATGGGTTACGTGGGCTTGCCCTTAGCGAAGGCTTTCTCTAAGCACTGGAAGACAATCGGATTTGACATAGACAAAGCGAAGATAAGAAATTTACATAACAACAATAACAGCGAAAAAACATAGAATTCACATTTACATCAGATCCTTCTAAGATAAAACAAGCGGATTTTGTTATTATTGCTGTGCCAACACCCGTAACGAAATCGAATCTAAAGAGCGGTGCCATTGTGTTATTGGAGTCTACCGTTTATCTAGGCGTTACAGAAGAAGTTGTTGCACCAATTTTAGAACGAGCATCAAATATGAATTGCAGTATTGATTTCTACATTGGATATTCCCCCGAGCGGATAAATCCCGGTGATGAAGCACACGCCTTAGATAAGATAACGAAAATAGTTGCAGGTATGGATAAACTTTTTTGCAAGCAAAAACCTTTACTAAAAAACCAGTTTCTTTGGTAAAGCTTTCTTTTTAAAAGAAAGGTTTGTTGTGATCCTTTGCTCAGCAGAGAGGAGATAAAGGGATTTGTTGTGAAGGTTTTGGATAATTTGGATGTGAAACTTAAAATGGACGGTGTTATTGTGGCAGTAGCGCATGATGAGTTCAAGAAGATGGGATTCGAAGATATAGGGAAGTTCATGAACGCGAAGCCTGTACTGATAGATGTGAGAGGGATGTTTGATGAAGCAGCAGCAAAAGGAAAGGAGTTTTATTAGCGGGGGTTATAAAGATTATAAAGGCGGTGAAAATGGAAGGTATAATAAATGCAGGAATCACCGAGGAAATGTATCAGATAAAGCTCTTAGCGGCAATAGGACTTTCTAAAACGAAAAGCGAAGAACTGAAGAGGGGCATAAGGCAACTTCGATATGGGCGTATCGAGAAGATAGAAAAGGTAAAAGAAATATTGGATGATGCACTTAAAAAGGAGAATTTAAGCTCTTTAATTAAAATCCGCTGATTCTATTCAATTGTCAACGGTTGTCGAATTGAGAGAGATAATGAAAGACATAGGAGAAAAAGTAGTTTTCGTTTGCGATGACAATGAATTGATGAAGGCCGGGCAAAGAGAGAATTTAGAAGTTATAAATCCGAGAAATGACGTAGATAGACGAAAAATGATAGAGATGCAGGTGTATTGAAATATGTAAATCCCATTTCCTCCATAGATATCCATCATTCATTTAAAATCCTCCCTCCTTTCTTAATAGGGCTATAGCAGAATAACTTTGGTATATCCGCTTTTCGCATATACCTCCCTTTGTGTGAAACACCTATCTCCTCAAAAGCTCCCCTGCCCATTCCTTTTATCACCTCTTCCCTCTTACTCACCTTCCACATCTTTTACTTAATAACTCACATATTAAATATATCTAAAACCAGAAATGCAACCCAATATATACACCTTATTCACAAGCCCAATTCAAAAAGCTATTAAAGAAAAGGGCTTTTCGAGTCCTACCGAACCACAAACCAGGGCTATCCCGTATATAACAGAAGGCAAGAACGTATTATTGATCGCACCAACCGCGAGTGGCAAGACCGAAGCGGCACTTTTACCCGTCTTAGATGCGTTAATCCGAACAGAACGAGGCACAGGAATAAAAGTCCTTTACATAACGCCACTGAAAGCATTGAATAGGGACATGCTCGAACGATTACAATGGTGGTGTAAACGACTTGACCTGAGGTTAGGCGTGAGACATGGCGACACCTCGAATAGGGAAAGAGAGGCACAGGCAATGGCTCCTCCTGATATTCTGATCACCACACCGGAAACGTTGCAGGCGATAATACCGGGTAGGATTATGCGTCAGCACCTAGCAGATGTCAAATGGGTAATCGTAGATGAAGTGCATGAACTCGCATGTGACAAACGAGGCACTCAATTTACTCTTGCGCTGGAGCGGCTTCGGTACCTCAAGAAAGCCGAGTTCCAGGTCATTGGGTTATCCGCCACTATTGGTTCGCCAGATCGAGTGGCGAAATTCTTGGTCGGGACAGAACGAGAATGCGAGGTAATCAACGTCCCGATAGCCCGGTCAATAGCGGTGGGGGTTTTTTATCCGCGAGCCGATTCGGACGATTATAAGCTGGCGGAAGAGCTATATACATATCCCGAAGTCGCCGCTCGGTTACAGTTGATGAAGAAATTGGTTGAAGAGCATAAATCTACATTGATATTTACAAATACGCGCTCGATAACAGAGATACTTGGAAGCAGGTTCCGGGTCTGGGATTTGAACTTCCTCGTTGGTGTTCATCATGGCTCGCTATCCAAGCCATCGCGACTTAACGTAGAGAAAGGTATTAAAGAAGGCAACCTGCAGGGTATTATCTGCACGAGTTCCTTAGAGCTGGGAATAGACATCGGCCGGCTGGATTTTGTTATTCAGTATAACTCACCGCGACAGGTGACGAGGCTGCTGCAGAGAATCGGCAGAAGCGGTCATAGAATAGGTGGCATTGCAAAAGGCGCGATAGTTGTCCAGGATTCGGACGATGCACTGGAATCGTTAGTGATCTGTCGCAAAGCTCTTACAGATGATTTAGAGCCTGCTGGCATACCGGAGAAGCCGCTTGACGTTCTGGCACATCAAATAGCGGGATTGCTTATGGCGCAAGGGCGATGGAGCTTTGAAGACGCTTTGGCGCTGATAAAAAAAGCATACCCCTATAGGGACCTTGAGGAGCATGAATTTGTCTCCGTCTTGGCCTATATGCATTCTCGAATACCACGGCTTCTCTGGTTCTCAGCCGAAGAGAAGGTATTCATGAGACCAAAAAAGATAAAGCCACTATATAACTATTATTTCGAGCATTTGTCCATGATTCCGGAAGTAAGGCAATTTCTGGTTATTGACGACAATGACAAACCCGTAGGCGTTTTGGACGAAGCCTTTGTTGCAGAATACGCCAAAGCAGGGAACAAATTCATCGAAGGTGGTCGTGTATGGAAGATCTTGCACGTGTATGGCGATAGGATATACGTAAAGCACGAAGATGACCCGACTGGCGCTATCCCAAGCTGGGTAGGTGAGGAAATCCCGGTTCCTTATCCTGTTGCGGACGAGGTAGGTAAGATTCGTGGCGGTCTGGAAGAAGAGCTTGAATCAGGTAAAGCGGTTGAAGAGATAGGTAAGGAGCTCGTACAGCGCTATTCTTGTAGCGAGCAGACAATTACCCGCGCGTTAGATGAAGTTATAGAGCAAGAGAAAGGCGGTTATCCCGTGCCGACAGATAAGCTGTTAACGCTTGAACGGTGGAATGAATATATAATCTTGCAATGCTCGTTCGGGCTGCTGGTAAATAGGACGTTAGCCATGATCCTCGCTACTGTTCTATCTGATAAGATAGGTGCTCCCGTGGGCGTACAGCAAGACCCATACCGGATAATGCTGAGAACGGAATCCGAGTTGGAGCCAGAAGAGGTTGAAGCGATCATCTTAGCGTTATCAACAGGAGCACTAGAAAAGCTCGCTATGGATTCGTTGGTCAGAAGCAGGTTATTTAAGCATAGGTTCATACATGTAGCGAGACGATTCGGAGCGATAGCGAAGAAAGCGTCACTGAATGATCTGGACCTGGATAACCTGATACGGAGTTTTGAGGGTTCCGCGGTATTCAACGAAGCTATAAGAGAAGCTCAGGATAAGGATATAGATATAAAACAGACAGTGAAGCTGTTAAAACAGATAAATGCGGGCGAATTAAAAATCAGTGTGATAAAAGGCGATGGCGTTAGCCCTGTTGCGGGCATCGTGGAGGTAATAAAAAGGGGCTATGAGCTGATCCCACCCGAAAGGATGCAAAAGGTAATAATAAAGTATGTGAAAGCGAGGTTGCTTGACGAGTCGTTGACTTTTGTATGCACAAATTGCTGGCGGTATGTTGCGGTAATGCGGATACATGATGTGGATGCTGTTCAATGTCCTGAATGCGAATCGAAGCGTATAGGTGCGGTACAAGCGGATGAGGAGCTGGTCAGGCGCGAGATACGGAAAGTAAAGAGTAAAAAAGAGGGGAGGGTGGTTAAAGAAGCGATAAAATCGGCTGAGTTGGTTTCGAACTACGGGAAGGCCGCGTTAGTTACACTTGCGGGTAAGGGGATAAAGCCGGAAGATGCAAGTGCAATTTTAAAAGAAGAAGGGGTCGTGAATGAGCACCTGATCGGGCTTATCATCGAATCGGAGAAGGAAGTTTTGAAACGCAGGTTTTATCGGCGTGGTAAAGGGAAATAATATAGCCATTCAGGAAATAAACATGTAGTTTCAAACCTTTTTAGATGTAAAAAACAAAGTAAATTGGGGGCTGCAATATTCAAGGGCCAAACTGATTTTACATATTGCAGCCCCTTCTCTCAAATACCCTTTTATCGCCTCTCTATTCAAACCTAATCGCATCACTCCATAATAAATTTTTCTGTGCGTCTATAAACTCAGTGCCAATTCCGTTAGCATTTTCTTTAGTGTTAAGCGTTCAAAAACTCTTTTCCCTACTTATTTCATATTCGCTTCGCTTTTCACTCCATCGCTTTTTTTCCGGCAACTTATAATATATCCCGCCTTTCTGTGAAATAGGAAATAGGGGCCAAATGATGTCACGATGATGTGACCTATTTCATCCGCAACAATCGCCCATCTTTCAATTTTATATTACTTCGTGATAACTCCATGCAAGCTCTTTCCATCA
>CAZOEM010000248.1:0-4726 GCA_964578735.1 uncultured Halobacteria archaeon
TAGTATTGGTATGGACGAATTTATTATCAGGACAGATGAATTTTCTTTTGATGCTTACCTGGAAAAGTATGAGAAGATAAAGAGAAATAGACAATCTATAATAGAGCGATCACAGGAATTTATTGAATATTGGCGGAAAATCCAAAGGAAATTTGTTAATGAATGTTTGGATATTATAATTGAAAAAAGGGGGCGATAATATGGAAGATCCATGTAAAATTGTTTGTTTTGGCGATTCAATAACAAAAGGGTATTGCAACAGGTTTGAAAATCAAATTAAGAAAGAATACAGCGATTTGCAAATAAACGTTATCAACGCGGGCGTGGTGAGTGAGACAACTGTTGATGCCCTTCAAAGGTTGAATCAAGTGATAAAATTAGAGCCAGATGTGGTTGTGGTTGGATTTGGAATGAATGACTGGAGAAAAGGAGTTGCTGAAGAAGCTTTCAGAAACAATCTTGTACACATAGTGGAAGAACTGGATAAACGATTTATACGAGTTGTTTTAATGACTATGAATCCAGATTATCACCAGAAGGGTCAAGTTAGCAAACAATTAATCGAATACAATGAAACGATAAGAAATATCGCTCATGAGAAGAAAGTCAGAATAGCAGATACCTATTCCCTATGGTTGGAAGAATTGCCAAACATCAAAGAAGGGCTTTCCGATGAGATACACCCAAATGAAAGAGTTGGAAATGAAATAATTTGCAAAGCATTGATGCGAATTGTGCCAAGAAGCCAAACGGTTATTGTGTGGGCCTTTAATGGAATATACGCCTTCTGCAATTACAAATGTGAATATTGTTATGTGCCTTCTCAGGTTAACATGGGGCATCATTTTCAAGGCGATATAAAGGAATGGCATGACGCTTTTAAGAACACGTTTGGAAATCAGAAACTGGTATTTTATCTTTCTTTTGGCGAGCCAACGGTGGCAAAGAGTTTTTATGATGTGTTGGATATGATTGCCGGCGAGCCAAACTGGTATGGTCATATTACAAGTAATTTGTCCGTTCCATTGGAAAGACTTGCGGGAACAAAATTAGTTAAGGAAGGGAGATTGGATATTAATGGGTCGTTCCATCCGACTCAAACTACGATTGATAAATTCTTAAAAAAGCTTTTATTCTTGAGAGAGCATGGAATAGAGTGTCCTGTGGTGTTTGTTATGTATCCTCCTTTCATCAAAAAATTTGAAGAGTGGTTTAAAATATTTAAAGAGCATAATTTCCTTTTTCATATCAGAAGGTTCCGAGGATGGTATAAAGGGAAATATTATCCAAAGGCATATACTGAAGAGGAACGGCAACTTATCGCTAAATATTGTGATGATGCAACCATAAAATATATGCTAAATGATTTTAATGTTGATTTTAAGGGATGGCTGAGCTATCAGGGGATGTATTATCTTTTTGTAGATCCTCATGGAGATGTGCAGACATCGCCAGATTCCTCTGATAAATATCTTGGAAACATATTTAAGGGTAATGTGAAATTGTTTACGGAACCTCAACCTTACGGGAATGACTGGAACGGGAGCGTTAATGGAGTTGCATCATTTCTCGATTTGAATTATAGAGAGTTAGAAGATAATTTTGTAATTTCTTTCGCGAGACAGGGAGGAGTTTATCATACTGAAAATAGTGTTTATTACAAGAATATGGACACGGATTTTAATGACCCAAAGATTAGGAAAGAGTATAATTTTCCTCTGGTGGGTGAATACCGCGAAGGATTTTTAGATAGGGCAAAAGAGAGAATACTGGCGGAATATTTTAGGAGGAGAGAATATGTGTACCGAGAAATCTATCTGCGAGTTTTAAGAAAGAGAAATAGAGTACTCAAAACGATTAAGAGGATTAAGAGTGGGAAGTAATGAAATGTGCCTTATGAAAAGGACAATGCAAAGGCAAAGCATAACCTATAAGGAGCTTTTCGCAAGTCTCAAGAAAGGGCTGAGGAACAGGAATTGGAGAAGGCTAAATCTCCTGGATAAAGCGTTATATAGAGCTGCGGTATGGTATGCAAAACACAATGGAAGCATAGTGAATGGAATGCTTGTGAAAAGGCTTTTGGAGCTTGTTGAGGAGTTAAAGGAGACGAAGGGTGTGAGAATTTTTAAGAGAGGACTTGAGAAAGCAACTGCGATGCTGAAAAGGGGTGAAAATAACAGCGTGTTTATGAGGGCGCCGAGATTAAAAGAATGGCTGAAAGACCCAAATTATATCTTCTGGCTGGGAACAGTTCGATGATCAAAATTGACTTTCATATACACTCTAAGTATTCCCCTGATTCATCGGCGGAAATAAGTGAAATATTATGGTACGCGAAGTGCCGTGGTTTGGATGCAATAGCAATAACTGATCATGACACACTCGAGGGCAACCGCGAAGCGAGAAGGTTGCGAAAAGCTGACGATGTCCAAATCATACCAGGCATTGAGCTTACCTTGCCGGCTGGCGAACATGGGCTTCACGTTATTGCCTTAAACGTTGATGAATATGTTCCGTGCGATGGCGTTATTACTACTATTCGCTGGTTGAAAGAGCATGATGCGACTATTATTCTACCTCATCCATATCGGCGATATACTGGGTTATTCTATCACCTGGAGAATGGAACTCTAACGCCCGAAGAGGCTTCATACGTATTAGAGAATATTGATTATTTAGAGACCCTAAACGGGAAAGACACTATTAGGTGCGTACAACGAACCCTAAAGTTGGCTGCAGAGGCTAGATATCCCATAATATCTGGAACGGATGCGCACTCGCCAGAATACATTGGACTGAGCTATACCAGGATTGATAGTTTGGATGATTTCCTGAACGGCGGCAGCTCAGGGGAGATCGTTACCTTTGTCAAAAGTCAAACTGTACCCGACTTACATAATCTCCACCTTTTCCTGGAAAACGGTAAGGATGACTACTACGGAATGTCCGAAAATAGCAACTATTTGAGCTTTTTTCTAAGATTGGCCAGCAGGATGATGGGGAGTCGCTTTAAAAATATAGCTCGAAGACTACCTTATATTAGGACAATCGTCAGGTTTCTAAGATTGGCCAGCAGGATGATGGGGAGTCGCCTTGAAAAGTGTCGAAGACCACTTCATACTGAGAGAATCGTCAGGAATGCACCACAAGTCACTATTTCATTTAATGATCGTTGTCTCCAAGTACGCCCTACGAGCAACGAATAATGAGCAAAGGTATCGGGTCATAAGGGGATCTATCCGCAGACATAGGCACATTCGCTGGGTTTGATAGTCATTTAGACCCCATCCGAAAATAATAATAAAAAAACCGAAAAATATATAAGTAAAGACATTCTAATAAAAAGAGGATGAAAATGGGTGTAGGGAAAGAAGAACAAAAATTAGCTTATAGGAGAGCAATAGATAAACCAGCAGCAACCCTCGATGTTAACCCTGTAGTTGTAATGGAGGACAAAAAGTTCGTTCTGGCTAAAAGAATCCCTACTGTTCAAGAGGGGGGAAATGGAGTATATAAAATAATATAGATATATTTAATATATAAAAGTCACAGAAGAGAGGTTTGTTTGATGGCCAAAAAAAGTAATAACGCAAATGAGAAATACATAAAGAAGGAAAGTGGAGGGAGAACCAAGATACTCCTAGTCACCAGAGTGCATAAAGAGGCAACTGATGAGAAGATGGACAAGTTGGTAGATGAGATTAAGTACCTAGAAAGTATCCCGGAGGAATGGAAGAATCATTTCCCCCAAGTAGTACTCTCATACGTAGGTACAGACAAGGTTTACTACGAAATGCCTCACCACGATCTACCAACATTGAGAAGACTACTCTTCTCAGGAGTCTTCAAACACCAAGAAACTCTCAAGTGGGTAGACAAGATGCTTGAATTCTCTTTTGAGATGTACAGAAAAGAGATAATGCCAATACCGGACAACTACATAGACTATATGCACTTTGCAAGATTAAAACGGAGACTTGACGAACTCTCCAGGAAGACAGAAGTATTTAGGAAGTTAATACCCCAGAAGACTCTCACTATAAATGGAGTCGAATACAAAAATATTCCTTTAATACTGAAGGACCTTGAGAGACCTGAAGTTGTCGAGAAAGTTCTTCCTGAATTTGTCTCTAAGTGGGGTCACTCCGATTTTCACTTCTCTAACGTGCTGATTGATCTTGAGCATGACAACTTCATCTTGATAGATCCAAGAGGCTACCCTTTTTGTGACTATTATTATGACTATGGTAAGTTGTGGCACTCGGTGAATGGGAAATATGAATTTATAGCCGAGAATAGATTCAAACTCGACGGAACTGACTTTGAACTAGAAAAGAACGATGTCTACCGGGAATGTGAAAAGATAAAAGAGAAGTTACCTGATATCTTGTGCAAGTATTCTTCTGAGCCAAGAGATATCGTATTAATGAAGACAGAGTTCAACGAGGCCATGCACTTCTCTTCGTTAGTTCCCTTTATATTAGACTTTGACGGTAAGGAAGAGAGAGCCCTGGTGGGCTACTACACGGGGGTAATTCTGCTCAACAGGTTTATAGAGAAGTATTTTGGTAGTTCGCTATGAAGTACATCAAGTGGGATGAACCTGACATAGGTGATGAGGAAATAGAGGCTGTTGTTGCGTCATTAGAATCTAGGTGGGTTGGGTCTAATGGGCCTATGGTCAGACAGTTTGAACAGGACTTCGCTAGGAAGGTTGGAGCGAGGT
>CAZOEM010000249.1:0-4718 GCA_964578735.1 uncultured Halobacteria archaeon
AATATCCGCAAAGGTGGATAATGCATGTATTCAAGATGGTTATCAGCTCTATCATCATTCGATGTTCGTCACAGAGAAAGGGGAATGGGCGGTGATCCAGCAAGGGATGAACTCCGGCAACCGGTATGCCCGGAGATACCATTGGCTCTCATCCGCGGTAAAGAGGTATGACGAAGAGCCACACCAGGGTATAGTAGGTTTTTTGCAGGACCATGTGCTCGACATGACATCAAAAGAGAGTTGGGGATGTAGGGATACAACAGTAGACCTTGCAAATACCAAACCCAAAGAATTAGAGCGGGCATACAAAGAACTTGAGGGCCGCATAAATGGCATAAAAAGGATACAGAGCGGTCAGAAGACTCTTTCTGAGTTCGATATAGTATCAAAAGAGGCGAATAGATGCAAAAACGTAGAAGAAGTTATTTATCGGTTACCGCGAAGAGTGAACTGGGATGCACTTCGTGTAGCCTATGACAAGCAGCCGGGGAATTATGAGCAGTTCCTTTGCATAAAAGGTATAGGACCTGCGACAGTGCGTGCATTAGCGCTTATTGCCGAGTTGATATACGGTGAGGAGCCGAGCTGGCAGGACCCGGTTAAGTTTTCGTTCGCATTTGGCGGTAAAGATGGTGTGCCATATCCTGTGGATAGGAAGACGATGGACGAAACCACAGAGATATTGAGCAATGCGCTTAAGGAAGCGAATTGTATCAGGAAAGGCTGAATTGTATATCTATGGAACGAACTACAAGATTAGGGAACTCAAAAATAATAATTTACCAGAACTGTATCGTATCATTTTCCAATGATTTTTAAGACACAGATTAACGCTGATTAACACAGATTTAAAGTAGTGTCTTGATTTTTTAATTTTGATTCTATGAACCCGTAAAAACTTAATAATTTTTTAGGTCCGTAACGTCTGTGTAAATCTGTGAAATCTGTGTCTATGATAATTATCAAAATTGGTAAACTATTTACTGGGAGTTCCCTAATCAATCCAACGTCAACAATGCCTTCAAAATCCAATCTTCTTGAGACCATATTCCTTTTCCATATACTTATCCATGCTGATCTCTCTTACATCTACAACAGCTTCCAGACTTGGAATGACATTCTCCAGCTCTTTAAACGCTTTTTCTATTTTACCCTCACAGGGGAAAATTTCTATTTCTATTTCCTCCCCCTTCTTTGAGACTTATCTTTTCTAGTGGTTTCAAAATACCTTCCACATACATTGCTTTCACTCGTATTCCCACAATTATCACCAAGATTAAGTTTCTTTTTATGGTAAAAAACCTTTTTTCCAAAAAAGGAAAATTGTATTGCTTTTCCTTATCTTACTTCGCAACCGCTTATTCCTCTCTATCCAGAAAATGATCAGAGTTGATAAAGGCCCACCACCGCCTTCGGGGTTCATTCATCATCCTACCAGAGGCGGCGGGCACGTATAGAGCTCTTCGTCCGGCAACCAGAAGCCGACGCAGGATAGCGGTCTGGTCATCGTCTATGCACAGGCGCACCATCCGTGAACGGTGCACTTCAGGCATGACGATGCGCTGAAGAAGGCGAAAGCCGAGATTGTTGTTGCGGTTGCCTGGGGCGTTGTAGTTGCGATTCGCAGACCGGCAGCTCCTGGCGTTGTAGCGCCAGCCACCGCCGCGATTGACCCGGCGGGCACCATGACCGACCGCTACCCTTCAGAAGAACATCTTAGCGTAGACATCCTTCCTTACTATGAGATTACACACTGCATGATGCACCACACGGTCGCGGAAATCAGAGGCGCCAATTTCCCGCACTTTTGGCTCTCGTATCCAGAATATCCGAAGGGGTCGGGGCATGTACGTCTTATTCCGCAGTTCTTCTCGAATGCACAGCAGTTCGTTTTCCATCTCGAAATAGAATCGTGCAACGCGCGCCTTGTCCTTTTTCCCGCGGAATGCCCTTTTTGCAGCCACAACCAGATTTTCAAATGAGGTAATCTCTTCAAACAGGTTCCCATAGCGTTTCATTCGGTATCGCTCCTTTTCAGCCACGCACCGGTCATTTTACCCACTTCGTTGATGTGGGTCACTGCGTATTCGAACTGTTTATTGGAAAGATACTGCAATTCATGGCAGAGCCGAAGGAGTATACGTTCTTGCGTTCAAAGAACTGGCTCTCCCAGCGTAGTATCTCCTTGTCCGCTAAAAAATTGGACAGTGCGTGGTCATTGAAGCTTTCTGTTCTCTCTCTGTAGTTCACGGCGAATATTTTGAGCATATCTTTAACACATATTAACACAATTTTTGATGAGTTTATTACTACTGATTTTTCGCACCCGCCTCGCGGCGGGCATCACTAGCGTTGCACCTTCGGCTGTGCGGCTTCGCACGCACCGCCTTCGGGCAGCGCCCTCATGACTTGTAAGTAGTAAAGAGGTAAAGTAGTAAGTGGCTACACCTCCTGAAGAAGGCGAAAGCCGAGGCGGTAGCCGCGGAAGCGGGGGTCGACGTGGTAGCGAATCGCAGACCGGCAGAACCCGGCGTAGCGGTTCCAGCTACCGCCGCGAAAGACCCGGGAGGCGCCATATCCATTTTCCCATGCACTACCATCAGCAGGTGCGCCGTTGTAATCGCAATGCCACGTATCTTGCACCCATTCCCAGACGTTGCCGTGCATATCATACAGCCCCCATGGGTTAACTTTCTTCTGACCGACTGGATGCGTTTGTGAGCCGGAATTACTATAATACCAAGCATAATCGCCAAGATTTGCGTCGTCATCGCCGAATGAATAGCGCGTGGTGGTGCCTGCGCGGCAGGCATATTCCCATTCTGCCTCAGATGGCAGCCGGTACTTGTTTGAGCCTTCTTTCTCATTGAGCTTCCTGATGAATTCCTGCACATCGTCCCATGAAACTTCCTCAACAGGCAAGTTGTTGCCCTCGAACCATGAAGGATTATTACCCATAATCTCACGCCACTGCTTCTGCGTGACCTCGTATCTGCCCATGTAGAACGCCTTTGCGATATTTACATGATGGACTGGCCCTTCATCACTCCACCCTTCATCCGACGGCGAGCCCATCTCAAACTCGCCCGCAGGTATCAGCACGAACTCCATGCCGATGGTGTTTGTGCAGGTCACTTTATTAGACACAGCAAAATCCGCCTGAGTAGATTGTAAATACGCCCGAGTTTCTTCTGTGAGAGTCCACAAATTAGAAACTTCGTGAATGAGATCATTATTCATCTTAACAACGTGGTATTGCAAAGCATCAAGAGGTGGAACGGGTTTGTAAACGAGAGTTACCAGATCAGACGGGAGCTGAATCATATCAATAACTGCATATAGGTCAGAGATACCCTTAAATACCTTTTTCGCCTCTCCTGATGCAGGGAATCCGTATGTGGTGACATGCATTATTGTCGAACCGGTTTTATACACGGTGGAGTCATATTGAACATCAAGGTCATATCTCCAGGCATCATAGAGATCGGAGGTCACTGCTCGTCCATCGTGAACCATTCCCAGGGTGATAGGTCTTTCTATCTCTTTATCGCCCTCGACTCCTTTGAATTCTACCACTCTAAAACCACATCCTCTTAGCTGCTGCTTCAGGTTGTTGAGGTATGCTATCTTTTCATGCAACGGATAATCAGCAGGAAGAGGATCGGGAGTTTCTGTGATGAGCTCATCGAACGAAGTCTTAACTTCTTCTCTCACTGCTTTTATTCCATTTGCCCAACGAGTAACGCTACTGCGACCGCCTTCCTTCCGCGGAGCATCGGCCTTCAAAGGAACCAGGAGCCCATTTGGCGTGCTGGGAACCCAGAGCTCAAGCCATGCGGCAGTTGATGCTCTATCAAAGTCATCGCCCACTTTATATCCCTGCCGAGCTACCGCCTCAACTTTGTCCATCGCCACAAACGAGATTTTATATGCTTCTGCATTTCGATAGAGTCCAACAAGCCCCTGAGCTGTTGCAACATCGCCTAAAATATCTTTTGTGTCTTTCACACCGTTAAGAATTTGCTGGCAGGAATCAGCATCTTCTAAGGCTTGATTAGCACCTTCCGGGGTTAGAAACTCGGTGACTTTAACGAATGTGCTCATCACGGCGCTAATTGTATCAAAGGCAAGCCGTGCTAATTCCCGCCACCAGGGTGTCAATTCTGCTGCTGTGGCTAAGAGTGCATAAGAGTCTGCTACTTGCTTAATGTCATAGTCTATGGAGTCGAGAACGGCTTGCTCTAACTCTTCTATCGCAGCGATCAATTGTTGGCGTCTTTTGGTATCAGTTACAATTGTTCCATAAACTCTAAGTGCATAAATTCTGTTATTATAAGATGCTAATGTTTCCCGTTTTGACCAACCGGGATCATTAATGTAATATGTCTCTCCTTTTATCCCCGTAATTACTACCCAGTGGCTTCCGAACTCAGATGATACTTTTACAATTACTGGATGTTTAGCATTTATTTCGTCTTTTACATCATCTACTTCTGTTACGCTTATTCCGCCGGACCAATCGTAACGCTCTTCTTCTACAAAATCGATCGCTTTCTTTTTAGCGTCAGAATATTTCTCTACTCTTTCCCAAATTAAGTTGTTAACGGAATATCCGCTATTTTCCTTTAACCAAATGTTTAAATCTTTTGGATTTGCATCGTCTGCATAATAGTCATTAAAAGTAATACTTACTGCATGAACCCCATAGTAGTTAAGAA
>CAZOEM010000250.1:0-4711 GCA_964578735.1 uncultured Halobacteria archaeon
CTATTGGCGCGTATAGAGGGTGCATACATGAGTTGATTTTAACTTCTCCGCTTGGCGTTGTACCACGAGAGCTTGAAGTGATATATCCTGCAGCGTTCTATGACATCCCGGTAACAGGATACTGGGATTTAGAGGAGCGAGAATGGGTCTCGTCATGCTTGCGTGCGTACCTTAAGCGTAATATCGGAAAATACGAGCTGGTAGTTGCACATCTTGGTGGTGCGTATAAAGAGATATGTTCTAGCGTTGCGGACGATCTGGGCATAGAAATCCGGTACACATGCGAAGAAGGCGAAAACGGCACATCAAGAAAAGCGTTGGACCGGCTTAGCGCGGAAATAGCAGCGTTAGGTTCCGAGAGCCAATTGGGATTTGAAGAGAAAGCGAGCGTAATAAGGGCTATTGCTGATTATCAGTTCGGCATCGGTGCGGGACACGAGCTTGTAACGCAAAGAGAAGGCGAAAGAATAAAAATAAGGGGGAAGTTCCCGTTATACAAACTCAGTTTGGACAGTGAAGTCATCGCACGAATCGTGCCCGAATACGGTAGTTTAGCTCTTTCTATTAGTGGTGCACGCCGAATCTCTAACATGCTCGCTTCTTACACGGTGGAAATAGACGATTTCGTTCCTGAAGGTTCGGTATTGGCGCCCGGAGTGGTAAATGCAAACGAACAGATAAGGGTGAATGATGAAGTTATATTCTCTGGTGCGAAAGCATTTGGCGTTGGTAGAGCAAAAATGAGCGGATGGGAGATGGTGGAATCTAGCAGGGGTGCAGCCGTGCAGGTACGGGTGGTAGAGGTAGTTGAATAGTTGGTATATGTTTAGCTTAGCTAACCGAGTATAAAAATTTGAAGCAGATAAGGAAACTCTCGGGAATGGATAGGGATGTTCAACTACGTAGACTGGCTGCCGGTGGCTGAGACGTTGCCGATGAGCGCAAGCCCGATAACATACAAAAGCGTGTGGTTCGGATTGTGGAACGTGGTGTTACGAGGGTAAGCGAGCCAAATGTGAGTATGGTGTTGAAGTCCGCTGAGTTGATTTTGTTGATGTCCGCTATCGTGAACATACTAAATGGTAAACAATCGTCGAAATGGAGAGGAATGAGTCCTGTGAGCATGGAAAATATTGCGCTGTTTGTTCCTGCTTGATTGCCGATTTTATCGGAAAATTGCTAAATAAAAGTGTCCAACTGGGAGAATTTGTCCACTATAAAGGTTACAGTGCCAAATTTCACATAACGTTTTCGGTATATCTGAAGTTTTTGCCAAAGGCAAAAATTTGGGCGTAGCGAAGCGAATCCAGATATACCGTGTTATATGACCGAGCCAAAGGCGAGGCAAGGCTTCCGTAGGAAGCCGCAGAGTGGAAGCGGAGGCATCCTTATATGTACAATTTTTCGACAGAGAAAAATAAAGCATTTAATATCCTCCTCGATATCTCATCAAAGTTTTGGTAAACAACAGGTTGATCTTCTACTTTATGAGCTCCGAAATTTCTAAAACCATAGGTAATTGCTAAATCTTCTTCAATAGGTTGCGGTGTAGTTCCATCTTGAAATTTGTGTTGCGACTTTATTAACTCTTGCACCGTTTTAGAAAAGTCTTTTCCAAAATCATCATTTAAATCCTTCAAATTATCGTTTTTGTGAAGATTCAACGAAGAGTTTGAAGATAGAAATTCTAATAATGGCTTAATGGTTAGCGCATTCAATTTTTTATTCTGGTATTTCTTCTGCTTCTTAATTATATTCTCAACAATAATGCAAAAATTAAGTATCGTGTTTGCTTGCAACAAAGAGCTAAAAACATTTTGTGTTAATCTTTGATCAATCTCGGCAATCAACTTTTTAAGATGGAATAATTCAAAAATAAAGTAAAAAACTACATCTTGTAAAGCAGATTCTTCCAAAAACTTTGATTTAAAATCAGGTAAAGTTAATGTCCCTCCCTTCGAAGAACGGTAAATATTCAATTTTTCATCAATGAATTTTGCAATTTCTACCACTTTTGGTCTAAAGAACTGGTCTTGCTTTTCATAATCCAGAGTAACAAAAGAATATGCAGGAGTTTTAGGAGTATTAGTTTGATGTGTCCTTTTGTCCTCTTCCAATGCTTGATGCATTAGCAAAAACCCTTTTTCTAAATCCCCATTCAAGATGCAAGCCACACCCTGGAAATAGTAAGGAGTTCCCTTATGGATCCTTTTGTTTTGATTTTTGTTTTCCCATTCATAGGCGATATTTAAAGCCAAGTCCCAGAGATGCTCTGCGTTTTTAAAACGCCCTTGATTTAAAAAGAATTGCCAAATAATGGTGAAGTTATTAAAAAAACCATCCTGAGCATGGTAATTGCCATCGCTGTGATCAAAAAAATTTAATACCTCGTTTCTAAACTTAGTGAGGTCAAAACCGCGTCCAGAAAAATGGTTCTCATGTAGTCTCAAAAACTGAGAGTTCATAGACTCGCCAAGATTTTCTATTTGAAGCATTTGTTCTCCAATCTTAAACACAAATTTACTCATATTTCTCCTCTTTTATTATTTTGATTTGCTTTTTCTAAAGATCTTTGCCTCCGCTCGCATTTCATATAATGGTTCCAGCATAAAAGAAGTTTTTGCGCAGTAAAAATTTGGGTGCGTGCCGTCCGTAAGGCACGAGCCTTTTATGCTGTATTATACGCCGTGCTTCATTAAACAACAAAATCTCTTTTAGCAATTTTCTTAGCCTCCCGAAATACAAATGAAACTTTCCTTAGTATTTCCTTATCTCTGGTTGCACTTGCACCAATGAAGTTTCTATTATTGTCCAAGTGAGCTTTCATTACCCAAAAGTCATCTATTATTGCTACATCTAATGTTCCAATATCACGGCAGTATTCATTTACAACTTTATTAGACAGTAATTTCTCCTTTAAAACATATCCTACCTCAATACCAATCTTTTGCTGAGACAACATTACATCTTTTAACATTTCTTTCTCAGATTCTGAGTCTATACAAAAGATACGTTCGATTTTACAGTCATTTTTAATTCTTTCTTCTTGCACTGCGAGTGAAAATTCCTTCCACCCTTTTAAATTCCATGTTTCATCGGGGGACGTATAGGAAATAATGCTAAATTTATTTTCAGCTCTACCAACGCAATCTTTCCAAAAATCCCAAGTATCGTCTTTAGAGACCAATACAGATTCCGGGGTAAGTTTAGATAAATTTCTTAATCCGTAAAGTAAAGCAAGCTCGGATACTTTGTCATGAGGTTTCAAAAGATTTATTAATGAATTGATAAGGTTATGTTGTTCAAGGATTTTTTCAGTCGATAATTTCAATCGTATTAACTCAATCGAAAAGAAAGAAATTGTTCCTATTAGTAATGAAGTACTACCGCTTGTCCAAAAGCTAGTTATCACTCCGATAGCTATTGCGATTACCACATCGATTATTATAGTTACATTTTTCATACCTTAAATCCCCCTTGCAATATCTCAGAGTTAATTTGGGGCATGGCGTATAACGTCACGAGCGTATCTGAAGTTCCCCGAAGGGGAATTTGGACGGAGTGCAGAAGGCACGAAGCCAGATACACTCTGTTATCGGACGTTGCGTAATTCATTGTCTTAAAATTTCTACTACCTTATCTGCCACTTCTCTGACTTTCTTCGGTTTAAGGAGACCAGCACGATATATAACAATATGCCTGTCCGCTGTAAATATACGGTTAGGTCGCACATTACTTCTTTGCCTAAGCGTCCCCATTTCAAAATCATTTTCGTCAATTAAAACTGCGTATCTGTCTCTGATAGACTGACTGGTTATCTGGCAAAGAATCAAATCATCACCTTCTAACCCCGCGATTACCAAAGCCGGTCGTCTTTTAGCTCTTGATAAATCTGAGAAGGGGAAAGGAACGACTACTACATCCCCCTTCACAAATCTTTCCATGCTTCATCCTCTTCAGGTTTCAACCAATCTTTTTTAAGAGACGTTTCACTTGCTAATGCAGGCCCCATTTTTTGTTCCAACGCCTTGGTCTCTAAAAATCGGATAAAATCCAGTATCTCCATGAGATAAGGCTCAGGAACATATTTTATCTTCTTAACAATTAATTCTTTCACTTCCATTTTTCCATCCCTCCGATTTTATTTTATAATTTTTATATTAAAAGCAATTTCCGATAACGCTTTGAGCATATACGAAGTTTCGGCAAAGCCGAAATTTGGGCGAGCGAAGCGAGCCGTATATGCTCTGTTATACGCTGTTGGTCGCTTATCATTCTTAATTTTTCTTTCTCTTGATTTTCTTTAAAGCCTCTGATGCCATAAGTTTGCATTTGAGACTCTTATCTTTATCTCTCATAACTTGAAGGGCTTCTACTGCTCTTTTGTTCCCTATGTCGCAAAGAAGGTATGCTGCGTCATATCGAAGATGCTCGTTTTCATCCTTCAAAGCCTGAATGAGTGGTTCCACTGCCGGCTCTCCTATATTTCTAAGAGTCAGTGTCGCTCCAAATCAAACAAGATCATCTTCATCCTTCAAAGCTTGAATGAGCGGTTTAACTGCCCTCACATCTTCTATCTTTTCAAGAGCGCTTATTATTAGATATCTATAATCCTTATTAATATATCCCGCCTTTCGGTGAATTAAAACAGTCAGTCCTTTTAGTGCCACAAAATAGTCAGTTTCTGAGAGAAGATATTTCAAGAAATCGT
>CAZOEM010000251.1:0-4697 GCA_964578735.1 uncultured Halobacteria archaeon
CTAATTCAGTTGTTTGAAAAATCGCTAAAATAGGCAAGTGGAGAAAAATCAAGTAGGGGACTCAAACTGTGAAAACTTTCAAAAATATGCCAACCTAATGAAGACGCTTAAGGGATATCACATAAAATTCTAAAAAAGAAAAGTGCTCTTATAGAATATGAAAACAAATTAAAGAAGGAAGAAAAGGAAAAAGAGGGAAAAAACTTAATTAGAATAATACTTGCAGCGATTGCTGGAGCGATTGTTTCAGGTATGATCATATACTGGATTGGGGCCTAATTTTAATTTACATGGAATCCTTAGTTAAACTATCCCTACTTACACCTGAAAAGCGATGAAAGTGAAAAGCGGCGGGGCTATGAAATAAGGTTTGATAGACGTGCAACATTTACACGCAAGAGCTGAAGGTGAAAATACCAATACCAAAAGGGAAGCAGTAAAATGTTTGAACCAAAATTTACAATCTCCAATAGCATAACCAAAGCTCTTCTTGAAATTGAACGTGCAAAAGGATTTTTGGACGCGGCAGAATTAAAAGAGGCATGGAAAAAAGAAAGGGACGTATTATACTATACGCCGAAACTGATCGAGTGATAAAGATATTTATAAGGGACATCAATAAGGGACACAAAAGGGACATTTTAGGGACAAAGTCGGTATTGCGCTATACTATGAACTCTCGTAAAGTAACGAATCGTCAGATTTACGTCTGATTTCTCAAAAAGTTCAATTGATTATGTTTCCATGATCGAAAGTAAGATTATCCTTATTGATGGTGAACAATTGGCTAAATTAATAATCGAACATGATGTCGGAGTATCAACTATTGCATCGTACACAATCAAAAAGATAGATTCTGATTATTTCATGGAGGCGTAACGTTATGGAAACTGATTTGGGTAATAAAACCATTGGCTTAAAGCAAGACGCAGATTTAGCAAAGAGGGATAACTGGGGTGAATATCTCGATTTTCCATTTGTTTGTAGCTCTTTGGAGAGAAGATAACTTCGTAACTCATTCAAACACTTCTTCTAACTTGTAATAACACCCCTTCTCTCTTTCATCCATAGCTTTCAAAATTTCAAAATGTCTTTCATATCCTCTTCCGTCAGCATCTCGTCCTTGTTCAATATTCTTACAGTTACAACATCAGATTCTATCTTCGCCGGTTTTACAATCCTCAACACCCCGTCCTCATATATCGCTTCTATTTCGCCCATTTCCTTTCACTTTTAAGATAGATTTCAAATTATTTAAGGTAGTAGGCTTTACATAAATCAGGCCCTGCTTTAAGTGCCCGAAGAATGAGCTTAAAATGCATGAAAAAGATTTTTACCTGCGGTAGGAGAGTTCTTGAAGACGCAAAAGAATTGCATTGCAGAATACGTAGGAACTATCTCTGAAGAGAGCAAAAACCAACCTCAGAGCAGATATATTTGGAGTGTCAAATCAAGATGAGCAGATTATTTATTTATGCAAAGGAAAAAGAGAACTAAAACGCTGGACTTTCGGCAAAGTAGTTGGCGAAGCAGTAGAACTCTTGAAATATGCTGATTATGTTTTTTAACATCTTTGGTTCAACGGAAAGTTTTGAAAACAACTTTTTTACCTTCGGTAAAAACCTTGACTAAAAACCTTCTCTTTGTTTTCGCCTTTATTTACTCGCCATATGCTTTGAGCACTGTCTCGCATCACGACCAACACTCCAAGCCATTCGGCTGCCCTAAACTGAACAATAGCTTGCATTACTCGCTCGTCAATTTTTCGCCTATTTGGCTGCCGAAGGCGGATAATCAAGATGCCATGATGTTCTTGTTCACGATTGTGTACAAATCCCTTGTCCGTTGTGATTAGCAACCGTTCCTCTCGCTGAGCCATATCCCAGAGAGCATAATCAGGTATTCCTTCATCTGTTGTTCCCCGAATGTCTAACACATCGTGACCCTGCATACGCAGCGCTCGCACGGTGGTCAAGGGAATATTCTCGTCCACTAAGATTTTCATTCTTTTTCTCTTGCTACTACTTCTATGGGCGTAACCTGCTCTTCGGCAAGAGCCGCTGCGTAATCCAGGCAAGCAAGAATATCCTCACGTTCTAACGCGGGATAGTCTTCGAGGAGTTCTTCCATTGTGTCCCCGTTAGCTAACATACCAACAATCAGGTGTACAGAAATACGAGTCCCTTTGATGCACGCTTCTCCGTGACAAACTTTCGGATCTATTGAGATACGTTCGAACATACAAAAACAAAACCTCCTTTGTATTTAGATTTGGGGTTTCCCATTTAAAAAGATTTGCAAATAGCTTTATAATACCGCAGTTCCAAACACTTCTTTTAACTTGTAATAATGCCCCTTCTCTCTTTCATCCATAGCTTTCAAAATTTCAAAATGTCTTTCATATCCTCTTCCGTCAACATCTCGTCCTTGTTCAATATTCTTACAGTTACAACATCAGATTCTATCTTCGCTGGTTTTACAATCCTCAACACCCCTTCCTCATATATCGCTTCTATTTCGTCCATTTCCTTTCACTTTCTCGATTTATACAAATTGCGGCAATCATTGTATTGAACCACCCTGTCGGTTTGCCAATCTTTTCGAGCTCTACTTCAAGCTTCGCCGATGGAAGTGCATCACTCTTTGTGTAATCTAAGATGTTAAATTCCATAAGCTCTCTTATAATCTCCTTTTTCACTTTATAAAAACCATAACCTATCCCATGCAGGTTAATTGAAGTAGTTGCAATCTCATATCCTTCTATTTTTTCAAGGATCTCCTCCCCTGTACGGAGCCCTTATCGAATATCTCAATCAAGAGGTCAGTATCTAAGACGATCATCGAAATCTCTCTTTTCATCTCTTTTACTGTAAATTGCCTTAAGAAATGCCTCTTTCTCTTCACTGCTTAGCTCAATGGTTTCTCTAATCTTTTTTAGCACTTCGATCCCTTCCCCCCCCCCACAATCAATTTTTCAATCAAATCACTGAGTGGTGCATCCCCTTTCAGCATGCAAAGCTTCTCATATACATCATCCCTTATCGTTATTATCTTTACCATGCTTAAGTTTAACTTCAATCTAATATAAAATAATTAGGTTCAATTGAGACACGAATTAAGAACTATTTTTCATTTTATAATTTGTTATTTGAGTTTAATAAAGGTTTCCAAAAAAATGTCAGAAGAACGCAAAAAGGCGGAACTAAAGATTTCAGGAATGACCTGCGCGATGTGTGTCAAAACCATTGAGGACACCATCAACAGACAGGATGGAATCAGTAGTGTTAGTGTAAATCTCAGCGCGGAGAAGGCGTATATCACATACAACCCCAAAATGGCCACTGTAGCAGATATGAAAAGAGCCATAGAAGATGCTGGCTATCAATATCTTGGTGTAGCGGGCGAAGAGACAGAAGATTTAGAAGAGGTTGCAAGGGAGAAAGACATAAGAGAAAAACGCAACAGGTTTATCGTCGGGTTTGCCGTAGGTATCCCGTTAATGATCCTTATGCATGTTACGGTTGATTTTCCGTTTTCAATGGCATATTTTATGCTGGTTGTTTCTGCGCCTGCCTTCATTTATGTTAGCCATCCGATATTCCACGCTGCCTATCGTGCTATTAAAAATAGAAATCTCAACATTGACGTGATGTATTCCATGAGTATAGGAGTTGCATTTGTATCCAGCCTTCTGGCTACTTCCGGTATACTTACACAAGAATTTCTGTTTTACGATACTGCGCTTATTCTTGCATCGCTTCTCACCATAGGCCGGTACATGGAGGCAAGAGCAAAAGGAAGAACATCAGAAGCGATAAAAAAATTAGTCCACTTGCAACCCAAAACTGCTACCGTAATTCGTGATAACAGTGAGATGAAGATACCGATTGAGGACGTTCAAATAGATGATATTGTGGTTGTCAAACCGGGAGATAAAATCCCGGTAGACGGTGAAGTAGTTGGTGGAGAGAGCTATGTAAATGAGTCAATGATTACAGGCGAGCCGATTCCCACACTTAAAAGTAAAGGCGATAATGTTAGCGGTGGAACGCTGAACAATAACAGCGTAATCAGATTCCAAGCAGCGAAAATAGGACGAGATACAGTACTGTCTCAAATAAACGGGAACGCTTACAAAGGGCAAACCAGAAGTTACGGATATTATTGGTATTGGAACTGACTATAGCGAGTTGCTAAGGTTAGTAGCAAGTGTTGAGAAGAACTCACAGCATCCGCTCGCAGAGGCTATCGTGCGAAGAGCACAGGGTATTGAACTGGTGGAGAGCGAGGGTTTTGATACCTTCGGCGGTAAAGGGGTGACCGCACTAGTAGAGGGTAAAGAAGTGCTTTTAGGGAATAGAATACTTTTTAATGAACGGAATATCTTGTATCCAGAGGTTGAGGAGAAGATAGTTCGGCTTGAAGAGGAAGGAAAGACGGTGATACTCATCGCTATTGATGATGAGATAAGCGGGATAATCGCTATTGCTGACACATTAAAGGAAAGAACAAAAGATGCCATTGAAGAGTTCAAAGAGATGAAGTTTATAGTCGTCATGATAACAGGCGACAATGCAAGGACTGCAAATGCTGTCGCAGAGCAGATTGGCATAAAGAACGTGTTAGCAGAGGTATTACCACTGGATAAAGCGAATGAAGTGAGGAAACTGCAAGAAAAAGGAGGGGTGGTTGCCTTT
>CAZOEM010000252.1:0-2941 GCA_964578735.1 uncultured Halobacteria archaeon
GTCTGTTCTATTCCAAACAGAGACGCCTTCAAGACAGGAATACCGTATTTTTCCTCCATTCTTTTGCAGATATACGGCGTGGACCGCTGACAGTGCATCAGATTGAGCTTTGCTCTGTGTGCCTGCGCAATATCATCAACAGAAGCGTTTCCCGTGAATGTGGACAGGATTCTGATCCCCATGCGCTCAAATAGCGGCATTATCTCCCAGAGATCGCCCTGGATATTGTAGTCACCAATGATGTTCATGTCGTAATCAGTCAGGTATTCGGGCTCCTTTGTACCGACCACTCGCTCGAAGAGTGTGTCATTTGCTATGTGATGTCCAAGCGATTGGCTGCAGCCTCTAAACCCCTCACAGTTGAATGGAACAACCCGTATACCTATTTCATCCTCTGCGCGTTTGCACACGCCATTGAGGTCATCTCCGATAAGTCCGATTGCGCAGGTTGCATAGACAAATACGCCCTTCGCCTCCGGGAATGCCTCGTGAGCCTCCAATATGGAGTCATAGAGCTTATCTTCTCCGCCGAAGATGATGTTATCCTCCTGCATGTCCGTGGAGAAGCAATATTTGCGATGGAAGCTGGGATTGTCCGACAGGTTCTGCCTCGTGCCCCCGCCCCAGGTCCAGTAAGCGCAGCCGATTGGTCCATGCACTAAATGAATCACATCCTTTATCGGACCGCAGACAACACCTAGGCAACCTGCATACGTGCAACCACGCTCTGTGAAATCCCCCGGTGTCGTCTGAACATTCGACAGCGGCAGAATAGTCTCTGATGCTGCTTTGATATATGTGTGCTTCTCTCGTTCTGGTATGGCTTTATCCGAGTGTAAAAGAGTTAATGGCATAGATCAAATCGCCTCCTCGCCGCGTTCTCCGGTCCTTACCCTGATAGCTTCCTTCACCGGGCATACAAATATCCGGCCATCGCCTATCATCCCCGTTCTATTTGTTTCCATGATTGTCTCGATGACCTGTCCAACTTTATCGTCTGATACGACCATAGTGAGCATTCTTTTTGGGACATATCTCATCCCATTCCCTTTACTATCTTCCGGATTAATATTGGCAGGGGGGAAGAGATGCAGCCCCTTTTGCTTCCCCCTTCCAAACACCCCTTCTACCGTGACTGAAGGGGAGCCGGCATCTGCAAGTGCCCGCTTCGTCTTCTGTATTGCATTCATCCGAATTATTGCTATCACTTCTTTCATCATTCTCAAATCCCCTTCTCGCCTGTTCTTATCGTGTACGTTTCTTCGACTTCAGTCAAGAATATCTTACCATCGCCGAAACTGCCGGTCCGCGCACTTCCCTGAATCGTATCTATCACCGTTTCCACATTGCCATCTTCGACCACTAACATCAGCATCACTTTTGGAAGTTCATCATATTTCGTTGGCCCTATTTGAATCCCTTTTTGCTTGCCCCGTCCGAAGACATCGAGTTTCGTGAGTGCGACAAAACCTTCCTTCTCCAGACTGTCCACCACTTCTTCCACCTTTTCCGGTCTTACAATCGCCCTTATCATTTTCATGCTAACACACCGGACTCCATCATCAAATCCTCAAGCTCTTCGTATTCGAGCGGGCGGGGAACCACGAAATTGTCGTTTTCTATGACGTTCTTAGCCAAGTGACGATACTCGTCCGCCTGATTCGATTCCGGGTCATATTCTATCACTGTCTTCTTGTTGATCTCTGCTCGCTGCACTATGTTGTCACGTGGCACGAAATAAACCAGACGACTTCCAATGCGCTCTGAAAACGCAGTTAGTAGCTCAAGTTCATTGTCCACCTTTCGGCTGTTGCAGATTATACCTCCGAGCCGAATGCCGCTCTGCTTTGCAAATCGGACGATTGCCTTGCAGATGTTGTTTGCCGCGTAAAGCGCCATCATCTCGCCAGAAGCCACAATGTATATCTCGCGTGCCTTGCCTTCCCGCATCGGCATTGCAAAACCACCGCAGACCACATCACCCAGCACGTCATAGAACACGAAGTCCAGGTCGTCCGTGTATGCTCCAAGCTCCTCTAACAGATTTATCGCTGTTATCACTCCCCTTCCTGCACAGCCAACGCCTGGCTCAGGACCACCGGCTTCTACGCATTTTATACCGCCAAATCCGGTGTGCACGACTTCTTCCAATGTCACGTTCTCCGTTCCCACTTCGCGTAAGGTATCAAGCACTGTCGGCTGTCTCTTTCCGCCCACAAGCATCCTCGTAGAATCCGCTTTCGGATCGCAGCCAATCTGCAGGATGTGCTTGTCCATCGTTGAAAGTGCCGCTGTCAGGTTCTGCGTTGTCGTGGACTTGCCAATTCCGCCTTTGCCATAGATTGCTATTTGTCTCATTTTCTTTCTCCTGCTCTGACATTGTTTAAAGACCCCTATTAGACTATTTGAGAACTCAGCACAAAGATTCACAAAAGATATGAATGCCTACATTGCCACATTAACTACGAAGCCTGATAAATTGGATAAACATCAATAAACCATGCGCCTAACTCACGTTTTATCGCTTCAACCCTTCTGGCTATTTCATCTTCGCTTTTGATTTCGCCTTTGTCCGCGATATTCTGCAGTAGCTGCAACAGTCCATTCATCAATCTTGTTAGCTTCACCTCATCCATTGCACAACACCTCCCTCTTCTTTAGCTTACTCTAACTTTACTCTTGCTCAGCATTCACAAAAACACACCCCTTATTAGACTATTTGAGAATTTGACACAAAGATTCACAAAAATTATGAAAATAAAATATACTACAAAAACGAATAGCTTAATGAGACTGAAATGAAAGCCCCGGAAAGAATCACGATAGCTATGGACGAAGATACCTTCGGTATATTTAAGAAGATGAGGGATGATTTGGGAATATCACAAAGCGAGCTAATGCGAGAGGCATTAAAATTCTACAGCAAACATAAAACGCTATT
>CAZOEM010000252.1:3041-4695 GCA_964578735.1 uncultured Halobacteria archaeon
AAAGCGAGCTAATGCGAGAGGCATTAAAATTCTACAGCAAACATAAAACGCTATTTGAATCCATAGACGATAAGAAGGTTTATACCCATGCGGAGATGCTCTCGGCTGGCGAACACATCATACTGGACATTGACCATTGGCTTCTATTCTTGAGCTTTATCGAGTCGCATCCGGAAAAGGATAAGTTCTGGGAATTGCATAAATCAATATGCGAAGCGCATGCGGAGCAGTTCAAGCATAAATTCTACCGTGTAGAATATATACTGAAACGACTCGAAACATGCAATTTATTTAAATTGAATAAGCGATCTAAAACGGAGTTTACCCTGGTTTTGGGTTCTGACGTGCCAAAGAAATTCGTTAAGACCGAGCTTGAAGAGATATTTAGAGGGATGGGCTTCCAGGTAGAGATAAAAGAGGATTTCTCAAAGCTGAGGGTGAAAGTGTTGCAAGATTTAAATCGTTGAGTTCAGAAACAAAGCATTTGGGCTCTCCTTTGCTGATATAATCTCCTCGTTCAAGTATCCAGGTCGGCTTTCGCGAGCATATCGCTCTTGTCTATCCTTGCAAATCCCCTCACGTGGAGTCGTCAAGTCCCATCCCGACGTCAAATGCGGCTTCTAATTCTATTTATGAATCTTATTCGTCATATCTTTACTCCCTCCCTCGCAAGTTCGACTTTCGAAAACTTAAAACTCATCTCCGCGACTGAAGAAGGAGTTAACCGCTCTTTCGCATCCAGGATCTCTATACCAATTATTTCGTTATTTTTATCTAAGTCTATGATTACCCCTTCCCTTATCTCCTCGCTTATTTCATAATCACCATCTCTAAATTTTATATACATCGCGTCCGCTTCGGAGTCATATCGTATTTCCATTTTTTACCTCCTAAAATACCTACTTGGATCCGTCCTATACGCAGAAACAACAATTATTTTGTCATTCTTTTTCTCATAGATAACTCTTAACAGTTTGTCATCAAATACACTATGTGCTATCTTCCGATTGCTACGTCCATTAACGACCTCTATTGGATTTTTTATTGTCATTTCTACTTGTTCTTTGCTGATCTTCCGCTCCTTTATTTGGTCTTCTGCATGTTTGTAATATCTGATCATTGATTAATCATATACTCTCATCTTTTATTAACACATTCAATTTTAATCTCTTCTTATATCCTGTACCTATTCTTGTATGTGTTTTCCAGGCTCAAACAATTTTTACCTCCTTAACAAAACGCCGAGTAATATTTCATATAACGAAAGTGGCTGCATCAGATGTCCTTGATTGAAATGTTTGGATTGATTTTCAATATCTTTTCCTTTGTTTCTTCTATTAATGCGGTTTCACCCATTTCACGTAATATCCATATACGTTGCATTAAAATAGGCACACTTGATAGCGAAAGCCCATAATCAGTAAATCCTAGTGCTTTAGTAAGAATGTTTTGGTATTCAGGTAATCCCTTTTCTTTGTAAGAAATCCCTTTCTTCAGATAGACCGTTGCTTTTAGACTATTAATATAATCATTGTTCCCATATTTCTCATCCGGGAATTTACGAAATAAAAGCCTCACCGCATTATTAAAATCCTCTTTTTCTATCATCAATAAGATTTTAGCTTGTACGTATAAATCCCTGGGTTTTGCGTTA
>CAZOEM010000253.1:0-4695 GCA_964578735.1 uncultured Halobacteria archaeon
AGAGTATTTAAATGTTGTTCAATCTAATCCGTTTGGGGGCCGAAAGTCATGTAATTATGAATTATCTCGTTGATACCGACTGGATAATTCACGCACTTCATGGGAAAGAGAAAGAAGTAATGAAACTCCTTGAATTAAAAAAGGAAGGTTTAGCAATAAGCGTGATTTCTTTAGCTGAACTTTATGAAGGAGTTTGCCGCTCTGCTGACCCTATTTCCAATGAAAAGGTTTTAAGAAATTTCTTGAATGGCGTTATGGTTTTGGAAATAAATGCGGAAATTAGCAAGAAGTTCGGAGAGCAGAGAGCAAAGTTACGGGAGCAAGGTAAACTTATTGGTGATTTCGATCTTCTAATTGCTTCTACTGGTCTTTGCTACAATCTAACTCTTATTACCTACAACATAAAAGAGTTTGAGAGAGTGGAGAATTTAAAGATTTGTATTGTATAGCGCGAAAATCTCAAATTACAAGCACCAAATTAAGCCCTTACAGGGCTTGCAGGGTTGTGGGCAGAGCTCACGAAAACAAATCCTAATGACCAAAAACCAAAATTATAAAGTTGGATTTTTTCCACCATTTATTGAGCACATTCGAAGTTGTGTCGCTAATTTTATCGTTATGGGCAAATCATTATTATGCCCAACCCCTTTTTATTTATGAAATAGGAAGGTAAAAGAGATGGCGAATAATGAAAAGAATAGAATTCCATGACCGGGAATCAAAATCGAACAGGGAAAGGAGAAGAAGGAGATATTGAAGTCCGTTTCGGATGTTTCTGTGAAAGCATTGAAGTTCATGGGTATCCCGATAACAGAGCATATAGTGGATTTGCTTTTTAAAGAGAAGCTTCTTTGTGCGATTGACGAAAGAAATACATTTATGCCATGTCTTTGCGGTCACTTCGGATTCGCTTTTTATCGAGCGGGTTTTTAATGTGGCTATGTTGCATGGTAGGCGAAGATACATCCGTATTGACGATTTTGACCACGAAACGACTGCGGCGTTTCTGGTGGGCGGGAATATCCTGTTCGTTGATCCTTTGAGGAAAGGGATAAGACCGCAATCGCAACTGGATTTGCTCGCTATTCGTGAAGTGCTAAAGTTGTTAGCCGATTAGAGCTGCGAGAAATCATAAATCTTTAGGCTGCGTTTTCACAATTCGTGCTGGACCGGGCTATAAAGTACCGAGGTGGTGAGAAGAAGAATTGCTTTTTTATATCTTATCTGTGCACGAAATATTATTATCTGTTGGTTGTTAGGTAATTGTTGGACTGCCTGTGATGGATGAAAAATTAAAAAATCACTGCCTTTTCCGATTGTGCCATGTCAACCCGGAACTGTGAACGCTGAACCCCTCAACCCCTCAACTCCCCCAACCCCTCAAAGACCCGGCACCTAAAATTATAGGTATTCGCAAACTGCGCATAACCCAGCCAGCCAGCAATGCTCCTTTCCACATCTTCGTGCTCCAACACCCCCTGAGCATAAAGCCTTGCTAATCGTACAAACCGCCGCTTCGCTTTCTTCATGTTCTTCCGGCGCAGCAGCAGATGATGATAAAAAATACGATAGCCCAGAAAGTCAATACCGTCACCGGTACGTTTAAAACCCGTCTTCCTCTCGTTGAGCGAAAGAGCCAGCTTCTGCGTCATGAATGCCCTCACCGCCCGTAACAGCCCCTCCAGCTCCTCTCTGCTCGGACTGAGGAACGCCATATCGTCCGCATAACGTACATAAAATTTGAAGCCCAATTCGTCCTTTATGTAATGGTCAAACGAATTCAGATAGAGATTGGAGAGCAGAGAGGACAGTGGTGATCCCAGAGGGACACCAACCCCCGGTGTACCTGACCACAGCCCCCAGCGATCCATGAACGGGACAAGAAGCGCTAGCACACGTTTATCCTTGAAGTACCGTTCGCAAAAGCCGAGAAGAATATCCGTGACGCACTTGCTAACACCTCGCGTTTACGCTCTGCACTTAGATATTGCGCCTCCACCAGGAGCTCCAACAAGTCCAATGCCGCTTCCTCCATACGTCTACCAAGCCCCGGCCGCTGGTGCCTGGGGTACTTGACCACTGCCTGATTTATCTCTATCGCCAGCCGGTAAGCAGCATCAATAATAGGCAGTGGCTTCATAATCTGTCTCTCATTCTAACTCCAAATATGCATAGTACGGTAACGCGGTAGAGTGGAAATGGACGTGGAAAATCGCGGGCAGGGGGCTCCGCCCCCTGCACCCCCCCTCTTTACTCCTGCTTCTGTACCTTACAAATAGCAGGGCAGGCAGCAACGTAACTCCGTCCCCGCCTGCCCCTTCCATTACCGGAAGAGGTTCATAGCCCTTACAATCCGCGGCAAGGTCCGTAAACCCTGCCTTCCCTCACAGTTCCCAAAGCAACCAACGGCCAAGGGATTAAGGGCTAAGTGGCGACGAAATCGCCGCAGGGCGCACACTCCTTAGCCCTATCGCACCCACGCCAGTCCACAGAAGGTCCATCACCCCACAACGAGGCCTTGCAACCCACCATGATGCCCTCCTTCGGCTTCCTTCTCACAATCGGTGTGAGCGTAGGCGTAGTCCACGCCTTTTTCTTCTTTTCTTCTTCCACTTTTAGCTTAACACTCCCTAACATATTACAAATCTACCCTGCCTTGTGTAACCAATCGCTATGCTACTATAAAAATACATCACATTTTCATTCGTTTGTTGTATAGTCCCCCTTAGGGAACTCACAAATAATAATTTACCAGAACTATATAATTCTTCAAGGATTTTTAAGATACAGATTAACGCTGATTAACACAGATTTAAAATAGTATATTGATTTATAAATTTAATTTCGATTCTATGAACCCGTAAAAACTTAATATTTTTTTAGGACACTAGCATCTGTGTAAATCTGTGAAATCCGTGTCTTTGTATGATAATTATCGAAACTTTTTGGGTAAACTATTTACTGGAAGTTCCCTTACAATGTATACGCTCATACCTTCTATTAGCACAATTCGCCCCCCCCCACACACTCCTCTCAACAGCTCAACTCGTCCACTCCTCCACTCATCAACTCATCAACTCATCAACCACCGAATCCGTCCCTTCCAAACCCGTACGTCCCACGCATTCTCGTCTTCGTCAAGTAACCCAAGGTAGCGTGCCTGCGCATGCGCTATCGCACACAGGTATTCAACCGGCGTGTCAAGTGTGCCGTGCTCCATCCAGGACTTAGCAGGGCACTGCTCGCACAAGCCCTTTAAAATATAAAACGCGGTTTAGCGTCTTTTCAACTCTTTTAACAAGCTTTTCCGAAACTCTCTCAGAACAGGCCAATAACTTCGCGGGAGGAATAGCTTCAATTCGTTACTTATGGCTTTGTCGTCTATTTTTTCGACTTCACCCATCAGTTTGGCTTTGTATGCAGCCACGATTTTCCGTGACATACCTGCTCTGAGCATGAAATAGAGGTCGAAGAAATCCCGCGGCTTTTTACGATCAAGAAGCGCACTGATCTTCTCTAGAACTATCAGATCCTCCTGAAGAGCTAAGGCGATATAAGAGGGCATAAAGGGATTTGTAATCATTACAGCTTCCTTTTCTACCTTCTTCGACCTTAATGAAATATTGATAAGAATGCTGATTTTCCACTCACCCACATTCCCCTCTATTATGGCGAGATAGCCGCCTGATGTTGATTTCATCTCAATGATACTCATGTCCACCCTTTCTCGATTTACCTCAATCAGAGTTTTTCCAATTACGCTTGTTATAGCCCGTTCCGTTGCTACCGTGCTCGAAAAATCCAAATCCGCTGAATAGCGCGGGCTTTGATGTATTAATTTTAACGCAGTCCCGCCTTTGAAAAGAATTGTTTCTGACCCATCCTGTTGATAGAAATAACTGAGGAATAGGTTCTGGAGGTATTCGCGTGCGATATTCAGCTCAGTTGTCTGGTTCTTCAATGCAAATTCCTTAATTGTCTCTGATGAAATCATTTTGTACCCATTTGTAAAAAGAAGGACGTCTAAAAAGAATCGTATTGGCTACTATTT
The DNA here is from genome assembly GCA_964578735.1 of uncultured Halobacteria archaeon. Lineage (GTDB taxonomy): Archaea > Halobacteriota > Syntropharchaeia > Alkanophagales > Methanospirareceae > Methanophaga. The sequence continues at coordinate 4,052 of CAZOEM010000253.1, forward strand.
TCTCTTTGCTTAACTCTCTGAATTCAAGGCGTTCGTAAAGGGGCTTCTTACCTAAGTTGACGAGATAGAGATAATCTACCAATGCCTTCTCCGGAGTGGCTAAGAGGATCACCTCATTGCCTATTCTCGTTGGAGCATAGCCGGTATACGCACTCATTTTGATTTTATGATATATGAAAGCTTTCCCCTCCACGTCAAAGTTTCGTGTCGGTTTAGTCGTAGCCGCAGTTACGCCATAAACGCTTTCCGGGATTATCTTGTGGTAGCTCAGAGCGAATTCAAAAGACACATATGAGGGCCTGTAAAGCCTATTGGATATAAGGAGCGAGGTAGGGGGGTTGTCTGTGACTATATACATCCCCTTTTTTAAACGCGTTAATAAACCCCTTTTTGCGTACCGCTCCACGAATTTCTGCGCCGCTGTCCCAGAAAGATCCGTTGCTATTCTGAATTCTGAAACGGTAAAGATGCCCATTCCATTATCCGCAATCATCTTCATGATTTCTATCCATTTCATTTCATTTCTCGTATATATATAGTTGATTACTGAAATAGTAATTAAACTTGTTGCGGAATCAATAAATTTTTCATTGTATATAAAGTATAACTTCTACCTATTTAGGACGCAGATTTACGCAGATTTA
>CAZOEM010000254.1:0-4695 GCA_964578735.1 uncultured Halobacteria archaeon
TCCCCTGCTCAGCCATAGCTAACAATTGATTTGCACCCGAAGGGTGCTTTCTCGTATCCTTCGATCATCTTTTTATTATCACATTGGCGGTAAAAGATAAAAAGGGATGAAAATAAATACCCCAACTATAAGGGGGGAGCACCAAATTTATAAATCAGTACACTACTTTAAATCTGTGTTAATCTGTGTCTTAAAAATCATTGGAAAATGATGCATACAGTTTGGGTAAATTATTATTTGTGAGTTTCATGGGGTCAGTTTTTTTAGTTCATCAGTATTTCTATAATTTTGTGCTTTGCTAAACAATTACTTCTCCTTTTCTCAGAACGGTAATAAAAACCGGCCCTCTTATATCTACCTTCTTCTTCTTTGAGGTTATGTATCGTATCGCTACGTCTTCTACCGTTATATTTATATCCGCGCCGCTTCTCACTATCTTTACCTTTACCTCTTTTTTATCGCTATCGCCCGCTTCCTCTATCTGACGAGCGGCGGAAGCGGCGAAAGCATCTAAAAACCTTATGTTCGTTGGCACACCTTCCTCAAATACCGTTTCCCATTCCTTCTTCCTCGGTATTCCGTATATAGACCCTTCATGCACAACCATTTCATTTAGATATGCAGGACCGCATAAAAGCGTGTTTTCCTCGGGTTCGGTCACCCATATTTCAATATTCCGTCCGAATAGGGGGCCATGATATGCAAGGAACTCACAGGGTGATTTCTCTTTCCCTTTATCTTCACATACTCGAACGATACTGTTTGCGATTTCCGCTCCTTCCGCCGTCCTCGGTGTCTCCGCCAGACGGATCATCGCCGCTATTTCCATGTCGCTCAATTCCCAGGGTGCATAAAATTGTGGGTATGCTAATGCCCTCATATCCTGTGCATCGTGCAATATCATCGCTAATCGCTCTACGCCTAATCCGAGATTTACTACGGGGTATGGAATCTCGTACTGCGCCAGTGCAGTGGGCGAATAAATGCCAAAAGTGGCGACCTCTACCCAGCCTATTCGTGGATGATAGCAGAAAACTTCCGTCTGCGTCTCCGGCATGTAATATTTCGACCGTTTCTCGTCCTTTTGGAATCGCATTTTTACAAATCCCAATTGCAGAAGCAGCCCGGTGGCGAGGTCCTTGCCATCGTCTATGCTCAGATCATCGCTGCAGAAGACACAGGATGCAGAATGGTAATTACGTAGTCGTATTTCGTCCTCTCGCTGCTCCCTCCTGAAGCACCTGTCCACGGAGAAGAATTTTATCGGTAATGGCTTTTTATTCCATACTTCAGCAAGAGTCAAGAACCAGCCGGAGGTCATGTGACTCCGCAATGTGCTTCCGGAAGGTACAGGTGCGAGGTCTTTTAACTCCGGAAAAAACGCCTCAAACACTTTCGTTACTTCCATATCCGCAACATTCAGACTTTTTGCCATTTCATATACCAGGTCATCGCCGTCTATTTCACCCTTTTTATAGCTGTGCAGAGTGTTCTTGAGTGTGTCTATTTCATCATTTGAGAATGGTTTACCGAAGTACGAGTTCATTTGATTCACGCGGTCATCAGAAATGCCAATGTCCGGGCGAGGTAAGCCAGCGAGATAATAACAGCGATCTAAAACCGCAAGTGCCTCTTTACCAAATTGTTTCTTCACTTCCGCTTCTTCTATCGTCACAGGATTCATGACTTCCTCGAATCCTAGCCGCAGATACGCCTCTCTTAGCTTTTGGATCGTTTCAAATACTGGATGTGGCTTACCATAGCGTAAACGTAGCAAAGACCTTGGGTATCTTTCGTTCACTTGCTTCTCATCTGCATATTTTGCTCCCGCTATCCATGCGGCTTCAAAATCATTGCTCGTTTCTTCTCTTATCTCTTTTGGGTTGAATTTCATTATTCTTTTACAATAACTAGTTCTTTATGATGCTTATTAATATATTCTCGCATGTAAACTAAAAATCAGTCAAGTCGTAAATGCTCAAAATCTTCTGGATTTTGAGCAATTAATTGCAAAATGCAAATTGCAAAATATAAGATGGGAATGAAAAAGGGCTCTTTTGACTTTAAATTTTGCATTAGGGGACACACAAATAATAATTTACCAGAACGGTATCATTTCTCAATGATTTTTAAGATACAGATTAACGCAGATTAACGCAGATGGAAATCACAAACTTCTAATTAATTTTGGTCGCTCTGCTCTGTGACGGTAAAACGTCGTATGAAAGACAAAAAAGATAAATCTGTGTAAATCAGTGAAATCGGTGTCTTTGTATGATAAATATCAAAATTGGTAAACTATTTACTGGGAGTTACCTTATCTGCTCAAAAAACCATAGGCTTTTGAGCAGATACGTCAAGTCTATACAATAGTGGATTAGTAATCACTTATAAGGAACACACATACAAAACAGGTATTTATCCGGCATATGCTTTTAAATACTCTCAAAATAATTGTTAACATTGTGTATAGCAAACCACGATTTTAAAAATCCGAGATGCCTCGGGATTTGCCCTCAAACAAGAAAGTGTGCGCTTTCGGCGGTGCTGAAAAAGGGTACTGTGGTAAGGGCATCAGAGCGCCGAGGAGGGGCGCTATAAAAGTGCCCAAAACAAATAGGGGGTGATATTAGAAAAAATGGAAGAAGAGAAGACATATACGTTTGGATGGCTCCCCGATTATCCCGATTTTAGGGATTATACAGAAGAACACGAAAAGATTAAGCCACTGCTTGAAAAAACAAGTGTAGGACCTTCCAAAGGGGTTGCTAGCCTTTCTCCTTCTGTCGACTTGAGAAAGTGGTGCTCAAATATTGAGAATCAAAAGAGTCTCGGTTCGTGCACAGCAAATGCCGGGGTAGGGGTTATAGAATATTATGAGCGAAGAGCGTTTGGAAAGCATATAGATGCTTCTCGGCTCTTTCTTTATAAGACGACGCGGAATCTTATGCATGTGATAGGGGATACAGGGGCTTTCCTACGATCTACAATGGAAGCCATGGTGCTCTTCGGCGTTCCTCCAGAAGAATACTGGCCATACACGGACTCTAAAGCGGCACCTCCGGCCTACAACTTTGACTTAGAACCACCTGCGTTCTGCTATGCTTTCGCTCAGAACTATCAAGCAATCAGATACATTCGCCTCGATCCTAAAGGGACTCAGACGGACCGGCTTTTAGCCCGAATCAAGGCATATTTGGCGTCCGGGCTGCCGTCTATGTTTGGGTTTACGGTCTTCAACTCGTACGAACAGGCTAAAAGTAATGGTGGTAAGTTACCATTCCCTTGTCGGGGAGAGCAAATTGTTGGCGGTCACGCCATTGTAGCCGTAGGGTATGACGACAAGATGAAAATAAAGAACTCTATCTGTGAAAAAGAAACTACAGGCGCATTGCTCATCCGAAACTCATGGAGCACCGGATGGGGAGACAAAGGCTATGGCTGGCTACCTTACGAGTATGTGCTTAGTGGCATGGCGGGCGATTTTTGGGTGCTTCTCCGCAAGGAGTGGGTTGATACCGGAAAGTTCAAGTAAATACAGTAAAAGTTCGCAGGGTTAGGTATCGCTACCCTGCATTTTTTTTTTATCCAAGAGATATTAATAAAGATTATGACTCTTGATATTGGTATTAACGCGCTGTCCGAATGTATCGCGGTGATATTGACGGCGATGACGCCAGTTGGCGAACTTCGTGCTGCTATACCCTTTGCAATAGGTTATTATAATATGGACTATGGTGAAGCTTTTGTCCTTGCCGTAATAGGGAATATGCTACCGGTAGTACCGTTACTTCTTTTTCTCGGCCCGGTTTCAAATTGGCTGCGAAGATACGCTATCCTGAACCGGTTCTTTACCTGGCTTTTCGCACGAACGAGGAGACATAGCGAGAGGATGGAGAAATACGGCTCTCTGGGACTGATACCTTTTGTTGCCATTCCTCTTCCTGTGACAGGAGCATGGACGGCATGTGCAGTCGCGTTCGTCTTTGGCATTCGCTTCCGATACGCATTTGTTGCCATCCTCGCGGGTGTGATAATTGCGGGTATAATAGTAACGCTATCTTGTATGGGCGCTTTGGGTGTGATAAATGTGTGATATTTAAAAGAAGGGTAACATCAAAATATAAGTAGGTAAAAATGGGAAAGATAATAGAGAAGGTAAAGCTAACAAGTTTGTTTGACCCGGCAAAGACGAAAGAGGCCGATGCAGTCATTGATACGGGCGCAACGATGCTTGTTTTACCTCTGGACATTATTGACGAACTCAACCTGAGGAAGATGCGGGAAGTAAAAGTGAGATACGCAAATAACAAAACGGAGGTTAAATCTGTCTATGGCGTCGTAACGGCAGAGATAAGAGGAAGGGCAGGCGAATTTAACGTCCTAGCAGAATCTGAAGGTTCTCAACCCCTAGTAGGGCAAATAGTGCTTGAACAGTTAGACCTTGTGGCCGATCCAAGCACAAGAAAAGTCTTTCAAAATCCCAGGTCGCCTGAGATGCCTATGGTCGAGATACTCACTTCTTTTTCTTAAATAACGATGGCAAATGGATTACATACGAGCCATTCTCATCCATCTTCATTACTATCTCCTTCCGCTCTAACAACGCATCCAGATTGAGTTCGTATATGCCAGGGCTCAAAATCTTTAAGCTTTCTATCTTATCCACCTCTAGGGGCACCTTATCTTCTACTT
>CAZOEM010000255.1:0-4684 GCA_964578735.1 uncultured Halobacteria archaeon
AAAAATCATTGGAAAATGATATAGTTCTGGTAAATTAATATTCGTGAGTTCCCTTAACTCGATAGATAGTTCACCCGACTCTGGAATTATTTTGAGAGGTACTTCTATCTATCCTATTGCTGAATACCCCCATCCTTTGGTGTGTCTAGGCTCTTGGAATTCTGGGTGTAAGTTGGTGAGAAGTACTTTTGCAAAGTTATCCGGATTATGTTGGTCGTAGTAAACCTTCACACCAGTGCTGTATCCACTTCCACCGCTGGCTTTGTTAGTCACTAAAGTGTCGAAACGGATAGAGGTAAATCCATCAGAAGTGCTCGTTGGGAGATCAGAAAACGTCCATTTTCCATACTGTCCGTATTCGACATCTTTAAGCCAGTACCATCCATCTATCAAATCCCCGCTGCTGTTAAAGCTGTCCGCAGACAACACACAGACTGGTCCATAACATACAGGAACATCTTCTATCGGCTTGAAGTATTCCTCAACAGGCTCCATCAGCGGACTACCGTCTTCGTCTGAATCTACGCTATAAGGCGTATCGCCAATTCCATCACCATCCACATCGCTTCCAGTGTAATCGCTCCAATAGTTGCCCATGTAGTCTGTAAAGGAAGAGCCGTTGTATTGGTATATTATGGGTTTAGTTGAGTTCCAGATGTTGATTGAGTCGTAGGAAGAATAGACATTACGGTTGTTATTTACGAAATTATTGAGATATATTTTGTTGCTGACGGAAGCCTGGCAGAGATAGATGCCCTTTTCATTGTTGCTGGCAGTGTTGCCGGTAATGATGTTGCTGTCGGAATTGTAGAGGTAAATACCGTGGGCAGTGTTGTTTGTAATGATGTTGTTGCGGGCATACACAAGGTAAATACCGCATTTGTTGTTGCTGGCATTGTTGTTTGTAATGATATTGCCGCTGGAAGAGTAGGGGTAGATGCCGTAGTACTGGTTATTGCTGGCATTGTTGTTTGCAATGGTGTTGTTGAGGGAAAATCTAAGGCGAATACCCCAGTCGTTTTTGCTGGCATTGTTATCTGTAATGGTGTTGTTGCTGGAATGGTCGAGATAGATACCTCTTCCATATTTGTTGTTGCGTGCTGTGTTGCCTGTAATAGTGTTGTTGTTTGAGGTTACCTTGATTCCAGCCGCGCCCCCGCTTGCGTTAGTTGCGGTAAATCCCAGAAGCGTAATTCCATCTGCGGAAAGCGTAATCGCACTACCACTTATGCCTGCGTCTACAACTGGCTTTCCACCACCCGTGTCCACACCCCGAAGGATGAGCTGCCTGGTCACGTTCACGTTTTCGTAGTAAGTGCCGCTGTGCACGACAATTGTATCTCCTGCAGTAGCATTATCAACAGCCCACTGAATCGTGGCATAGTCATCTGGCACATAGATAACGGTTTCTGCTGAACACACAGCAACCACAGAAATAGCTATCACGCACACAAACAAGACTGCGAACATTTCTTTCTTTTTTCCCCTTTTCATTTTTTTATTTATCACCTCCTAATTTTTTAAATTCCATACCATTTAAAACTATGGCGTCATTTTGGGGTTGGATTTTCTGAGTTCAAATCGGTGCATATGAATGATTATATCACGAAATAACCATTTTCCATCCCTTACGGATTCCACTTTGTCTGACATAATGTAGTGACACGTTCCACTAGAATCTAATGCTGTCGGTCATGACCATTCATGGCTTCAGATGCAATATTAAAGAAAATAACCTGAAAAATTCTACTCTAAACATGTTCAAGATCCAACCTCATTTTGACCCCATAGTCTTGAATAGTAGTTTTTAGCTCAACTGTATGTATCTATCAATCTATTTTTTCTTTCTAGCGGTAATCAAAGCAGCAATGATTGCCGCTACTGCGACAATTAGAGCTGCTATAATGGCTATCGTCCAATCGCGATCCGGCGTGGGAGTCAATATTGGAGGGGTTGGAGAGGTTGTTGATTGAGTAGGTGGAGCGGATGTTGGCGCTGACGTAGTTGGCATTGGCGTACTTGATGTTGGTGGCGTTGGCATTGGCGTAGTTGACGTTGGCATAGTTGGCCTTGCAACTACCGCCTTGGACTTTTCTCCTTCCCCTACTGAGTTTTCAGCGCTGATCCGGTAGTAATATTCCTGATTGTTGGTCACATCGCTATCAGTATAGTTTAGCACGTTACCTACTATCTTCAGCAGTGACTCTCCACCAGGTGTTGTACCACGATAGATATTGTATCCCGCTATGGGAGAGCCGCCATTACTGGACGGGGGATTCCAGCTCAAGTTTACATATTTATTACCTTGGGTTGCTTGTGGGGTTCGAGCTGGAGTTGGGCTTATTGGCATGAGTGTCGCATACTTGAGGTCTTTGTTCGTGTCATCATAGTAACTTATATGTGGGAGACCATTACTGTCGAGCGCGAGTGACGTGTACGTACCAACATAGGCATCAGAATCTACGGTCTCGATCCTCCATCCGGTTCCTGTCCATTTCGCATACTTAAGGTCATCTTTAGTGCAATCAAGATAACTTATATGCGGATAGCCATTGCTGTCGAGTGCGATTGACGTGTACCGGCCAACATAGCCATCAGAATCTACGGTCTCGAATTTCCATCCGGTTCCTGTCCATTGCACATATTTAAGGGCTCTGTTAGTCTCATCAAGATAACTTATATGCGGATAATCATTGCTGTCGAGCGCGATTGACGTGTCCATGCAAACATAATTATCAGAATCTATGGTCTCGATGCTCCATCCGGTTCCTGTCCATTTCGCATATTTGAGGTCTTTGTTCGTGTCATCATAATAGCTTATATGCGGATAATCATTGCTGTCGAGTGCGAGTGACATGTACTCACCAACATAACCATCAGAATCTACTGTCTCGATGCTCCATCCGGTCTCAGTCCATTTCGCATACTTAAGGTCTTTGTTCGTGTCATCATAATAGCTTATATGCGGATAGCCATTGCTGTCGAGTGCGAGTGACGTGTACTTACCAACATAACTCTGATACCTCAATGACCTTCGCTGCCTGCCTCGCAGTGCTATTGACGTGTACCTACCAACATAACCAACAGAATCTACGATCTCGATGCTCCATCCGGTTCCTGTCCATTTCACATACTTGAGGGCTCTGTTAGTCTCATCAAGATAACTTATATGCGGATAACTATTGTTGTCGAGTGCTATTGACGTGTCCATGCAAACATAATCCTCAGAATCTACGGTCTCTATGTTCCATCCGATTCCTGTCCATCTTGCATATTTAAGGTCTTTGTTCGTGTCATCATGATAACTTATATGTGGATAACCATTGCTGTCGAGCGCTATTGATGTGCCCATACCAACATAACCATAAGCGTCTACGGTCTCGATGCTCCAAGTTTCTGCACTCACTTTTTCTGGGATAACTGCCAGTATCCCAATAAGAACGCTTGTTAGTAAAATTCCAACAAAAAGCATACACATGATTTTTTTTATGATCACAATCTCATTTTTACGGGTGTGCACGTACCGCCCTCTTCCTTCCAGGTCTTTTTGCATAGCTCTTAAAACCCCTCTTTCCAGGACCCTAATAATAAGCCTTATCCGCCTTAAGACAATTGATAAATTATTTGTCTTCATTGTATATAAACTATAAGTTCTATATATTTAATTTAGGACGCAGATTTACGCAGAAAACTATTTCCTCTAATAATCTCCTCCGTCAATTTTTTATATTTAAAATCCTAATTATCTGCGTTCATCTGCGTCCGAATATCAAATTTTATTCTTTCTTGATTTTGGTTCGGGTCGCATATAAATGTATCGCAGGGTGCTGTCAAATTTTCCAGCGCGGTGATAAATTAATGGGCTTTTAGATTGTGCCTGTGATCGCAAATCTTAAATATGGTGAAGAACAATATATGAAGTGATAAAAAATGAGTGATGAAGCAACAGGAATTATAAAAAGTATCTGGGAGGAGCTTCGGAAGACCATTAAGGTGGAAACCGCAATCGGCAATCCCATAGAGATAGAGGATAAGACTCTGATACCCATCTTTGGTGTAGGCTTTGGCGCTGGTGGTGGTGGCGGTGGCAAGGGTAAAGAGAAGGAGGGTCAGGGCTATGGAGTCGGAGGTGGCGGCGGAATATCTCCGATAGCGCTCGTTATGGTGTTCAAGGGTATACCAGGACCCGAAGGAGTGAAGGTAATCTCACTGAAATCGTCCGGTGCAATGGAGCGGATAGTCGGAGAAGCCATGCCAATGGTAATGGCTAAAATCAAGGAGACGAAAGAGGGCAAAAAAGCAGAAGGGGAAAAATAATGCTTGTAAAACGTCTATACGGGGTGTTAGAAGAACACGCCCTTAATTTATTTTTAAAATAAAATACATACGATGAACCTGATACTGATCCTCACAATTGTTTTAGTGATCCTGGTAGCGCTACTAGCTGCTGCGCTTCTAATACCCGTTGACATTTCGCTTAGGCCATTTAAGGAAGACCCTTTGATACAACTATGCGTATCCGTTAGGCTCTTAAAGGGCATTGCTTCCGGTCGCCTGGGCGTTAGCACAGCGAAGCAGGAATTCCAATTACGTGTACTGGGCGTTACCATTCTGAAGAAGGACCTTAAGACCTGACTTTCAGCGTTGTATAGGCTACAACCCTAAAAGAGTGCATCTGCAAAAC
>CAZOEM010000256.1:0-4682 GCA_964578735.1 uncultured Halobacteria archaeon
ATCATAATACCAAAATAGATAATCAGAGTCAAAGGAAGGGTAACAACATAGATTAATTTTAGTTCGATAAATTTGTTAAATAGCGTTTGACTTATCATTAACGTTGAAACTTGAATCACACCATTAATAAAAAGCAGTTTTGAATATACATTAACTTCGATTATTAAAAGAAGAGATCCCGAAGCTAATAGCACAAAAGGTATTATGAAAAATATAAAGTAAATTAATGCAAGGACTGAGACTTTTAATGGATAATAGTTGAAGGCTGCAAAGTAATTTTTGCCGACTCCAGACCATATCTCTTTTAAATTTGTATACATTCTTACTTTCACAAGATCTGTTCCAATTAATCGGATTTTGTATTTTTTCCCCTTTGTGAGTCCAGCCAGGGAATAATCATCACTTATTTTGTCACGAATAGCCTCATGTCCACCTATTTTTTTGTACACGCTACTTTTAATTAGTATGTATTGCCCATTTGCAGCAAATCTTTTTGGATAGTTATCATCATTAATCGTCTTCCACTTTAAACAAAAAATCCCGGACAACATATGTCTTATCACTGATTGCACGGATTTTTCCCAAAAAGTTTTCATAACAAAATCATTTATAAGACTTAGGAAGTCTACTTCATGTTTTAGCACATAATGCATAGCGGATACCAAGCTACTCTCTGAGTGGACCGTGTCAGCATCAGTGAATAGAAACCATTCTCCTCTTGCATGATTTGCACCTATATGATTAGCATGAGATTTACCAAGCCAGCCAGAAGGCAACATACCAGCAGAAAGTAGTTCGATAGGTGTTTTGGATTTATTCATAATATCAAGAACAATATCTCTGGTATTATCAGTGGAATTGTCGTCTATTACAATGATCTCATAATTTTTATAGGTCTGATTAATTAATGAGTTTAGGCAAGTTCTAATATTCCTTTCTTCATTTCTGGCAGGTAAAATAACAGATACAAGTGGAAAGCATTTAAGTTGCTTAGAACTCGCTGGTTGTAGTTTTGGAGCTCGTATATAAAAATGAGTTCGCGTATAAAAATCAAAAATTGTAATTAATATCAGGATGCTGGTTAAGATAAACATTAGAACGGTGGAAATCATGAAGTCACCTCCCTGGTTTTAATGCTATTTGTAAAAATTATTTTTAGACTTCCTCTAAACCCACACGATTGCAAAATTCGTCTTCTTCTTTTGCGTATTATCTTTTTGAATTGCATCTGTTCAATGTCATCTTTTCCCCTTTTCTCAGCACTTTTATTATATAAGATTGCCGTCATTTTATATAAAACATCAACATTTTGAAGGATGTAAAAAAGCATGAAATAGGGGCATTAACTCAGGTTAATGATAAATCCGGCCCTTCCATACATCTCCTTTATTCAAAATCTTTCTTAATATTGAATTTATCATAATACCAAGAAAGATGATCAGACCCAAAGGAAGGGTAACAACGTAGATTGATTTTAGTTTGATGAATTTGTTAAATAGTGCTTGACTTACCATTAACATTGAAACTTGAATCACACCATTAATAAAAACCAGTTTTGAATATACATCAACTTCGATTATCAAAAGAAGAACTCCCAGAGCTATTAGTACAAAAGGTATTATTAAAAATATAAAATAAATTAATATGAAGACCGAGGCTCTTAGTAAATTATAGTTAAAAACTGCGAAGAAATTTTTGCTGAATCCATACCATACTTCTTTAAAATTTGCGTATAATCTTACTTTCAAGAAATCTGTTCCAATGAGGAATCTGATTTTGTATTTTTTCCCCTTTGCGAGTCCAGCCAGAGAATAATCATCAGTTATTTTGTCACGAATAGCCTCATGTCCTCCTATTTTTTTGTACACGCTACTTTTAATTAGTATGTACTGCCCATTTGCAACAAATCTCTTTGGATAGTTATCATCATTAATCCTCTTAAATCTTAAAAACACGGACAACATATGTCTTATCACTGATAGCACGGATTTTTCCCAAAAAGTTTTCATAACTAAATCCGATTCAAAACTCAGGAAGTCTACTTCATGCTTTAGAACATAATGCATAGCAGATAGCAAGCTATTCGCTGCGTGGACAGTGTCAGCATCAGTGAATAGAAACCATTTTCCTCTTGCATGATTGGCTCCTATTTGATTAGCATAAGATTTACCAATCCAGCCAGAAGGCAACATACCTTCAGAAAGTAGTTCGATAGATGTTCTGGATTTATTCTTAATATCAAGAACAATATCTCTGGTATTATCAGTGGAGTTCCCGTCTATCACAATGATCTCATAATTTCCATAGGTCTGATTAATTAATGAGTTCAGGCAAGTTCTAATATTCCTTCCCTCATTTCTGACCGGTAAAATAACAGATACAAGTGGGAAGTATTTAAGTTGCTTAGAACTTGCCGGTTGTAGTTTTGGAGCTCGTATAGAAAAAAAAGTCTGTTCAAGAATTACAGTTAATATCAGGATGCAGGTCAAGATAATCAGCATAAAGGTCGAGATCATGAAGTCACCCCCTTAGTTTTAATGCTATTTGGTAAATCCCGAGCAAGTCGTCGTTTGGATAGGGCATAGGAATGATATATCTTCGGTTTTGGCAATGGATTAAATGAGAGAAAACGATTGAATTGACTCCCGTTATAGCTCTTCTTCTGATTTCGCCGGTTTATCCACTTAAAGGCGAACCTCACCGTATGATAATAGAAACTCTGTAATCCCTGTATGTTACCACTTATACCATAGTACTGATAATGTCCAATCTTGAGAAAATCCACCGTAAGTAAGTGCGCTAACGACGTAACCTTACAGGTTGGATATTCTCTGGCTCGTAGAGTTATGAACCACCGTTTTGCTGACACCTCTTGCCAATCTCGGGGTATGGGAGATGTGTCCCTGCCGGTCCATCGCGCTCCTGCCAGTCCATTCCCTCTGCAGGCATTACCTTCACCATAGCCTGTTACCAGACTGAATGCAAGGTTCAGTTCGGAAGTGGCGGCTAACCTTTCCTCAGGTTGGATTTTCACCAACCGGATATTATGAATTTTACTTGGCACACTCATTTTCCTCCTCATACTAGGTTTCTTCTCCCAACTTTTTCAAGCTTTTCCGATAGTTGATTTTAATCTTCCGCCCAATAGGATGTAAGAGAGCCAACAGGCATGGGTTCTTTGTGTTAGCGAACTTTCTGCAACCATATAGAAGATGGAAAATGCCTCTTAGGATCACAAATTTTGAACGCTTGTAATAGAGCCGATTCTGTCCAGAATTGATGCGCTCTAAATATCCAACAATCCAGATTTAGGGTCGGATACGGAAAAGGGATATCGTGTATGTGTATCACCACCCCTTTATTTAAGTTAGGAAGTACATCGAGAAGCAAAAAGTTTACGGCTCTGGCTATCTTAACAGTATGACTTGAGCCGCTGAACAAAATGTCTCCCGCGTCTAATACCTTAAAAAACTCGCTGTCAATATCTTGAACTGGTATTAATTGTATTTGGCAATCACCTTGTATTTTCTTTAGTTGCGTTTGGGGATATGGATCTATGCAGATCATCTTTGAATTTGTTCCATCACCGCTCTTATTTATAGATAGTGCATTGACTGAAAAAAATGGGGAAACCCCAGAACCTACTTCAACAATAGTATGGGGTTTTATATGTCGAACCATTGAATGGAGAATAATCGTTTTTAGAGTTTCTCTAAGCCCACGCATTTGCAACATTCGTATCAAAATTTGTATTCCTTCTTTGAATTGCATCTCTTCAATGTCTTCTTTTCCCATTTTCTCATCACCTTTATTATGTAAGATTGCCGTCATACTATATAAAACATCAACCTTTTGGAGGATGTTAAGGATAAACAATTGTACTATGGCAAGTGAGATTTTTTTATTTTAACCCGCAGCAATTGTAGAGCATTTAAATACCAAAAACAAAATTCATAGTGGAACCACATTTAGGGGTGGTAGCTATGAAAACAGAAAAACTCAATCTATCGGAACGGATGGATTGAAAGGAGGCTGAGATGATCCATACTCATACAAAACAAGGGAAAACCGTCCGACGTCTTATCGAAGAGTTCAGTGTATCCGTTGGTACCTACTATTACTGGTATCACAGATATGAGAGGGAGGTGATTCTTGGCCTATTCGATTCTAAAAAGGGTTCCCAAACCCTTCATAATAAAACCAGCGACAATGTTGCATCCACGTTCATCGAGACCGCTGATTGCCATCCAAAGCTAGATGCTCCAGAAATACTAGAGGTCCTCGACTGTTCATATGAACACAAACCATTAGTTACCACTGCACAGCGGATATTGAAATCAAAGGGGATGAATCGTCCTAAGGGACGACATTCAAAAAAAACGAGGCTGCAAGCGGGAGGATCATGATCAAGCATGCCCCAATCAGAATTGCGATATTTAGGGAATAGTTAACCACGAAGACGTGATCAGGTATGGACAACTAAAAGAATGGTGAACAAGAATGCCAGTGTAATCGATGCAAAGCGCGATTCAATAGAAGAAAAAGGACGCCGTTAGAAGGTATCCGCACTCCTATCTACGTTATCGTGATGGCGATTGCTATGTACATGTGTGGTATGAGTGTGAAGATGATTGCTGCTGTTACTGGAAAACAGGAGAAAACGGTGGAGCGATGGATACGGA
>CAZOEM010000257.1:0-4680 GCA_964578735.1 uncultured Halobacteria archaeon
CGTTGAGATACCATGCGTGTATTACCGGATTTTTTATCGTCTTCTTCTGTTGCTTCACTCAAAAATAGTACCTCTTCATCAGGGTCTCTGTATCGAGAACCTCCTCGTGAGACGCTTCAACCCGCGCAGTCATCCCTTTATAATACGGCGAGCCACTGCCCAGAGTATTCGAGCTAATAATCGTATTTGCCCAGGGGCCTCGGGGGATGAACGCCTCTAATATAAAGCTCAAAGATACCTTCAAATGGCTTCTGAACTGTTATTGAATTTGTCGGGCAAACCGCCGAACACCAGCCACAATGAATGCACTTCGTTCCGTCTATTTCTACCTTCCCCGTGAAGGTGAGCGAGCGATCCTCTGAAATTCTTCTTTCTACAGATATTGCAGCTACAGGACAGGCATCTGCGCAAAGGCCACAATATTTACAACTTACCATATCAACCGTTGTTTCTTTCGTTCCATACTTTATGTAGGTATCGCCAATCACACCCCTTGCAACGGCACCCACCAGGCCCATGCTGATGGCTTCTTTTGGGCACATCTGACTGCATATCCCGCATCCGGTGCAAAGTTCGGGCGTATATACTACTCTCTTCTCTTTTCGCTCAGATATTAAAATCTCTCTTTCCATATCAATCCCACGATAAGCAAGATTGTACCACTCGATATAAAAGCTTTTTGGTTTTTTCGTATCGAAAGTATTTAAAGAGAGCCGCCTATATAGAACTTGGGTGATAAAAATGCCAATAAGTGCAAGGAATAGAATGGCGGGTGTTGTAAAGGCGATAGAGAAAGGCGAAGTCGCATCTACCGTGAAAATTAAGATCTCTAAGCCCTCTGTCATCACGGCGATGATAACAAAAGAGGCGGTGGAAGAGCTTGGCTTGAAAGAAGGCGATGCAGTAGAAGCAGTGATAAAAGCAACAGAGGTAATGGTGTCAAAGGAATAAAAAGCGCGCAACTTGTAGAAAAAATATTACCCCCCAAAAAGGTTTGTGAACAGTCGATTCGACAATTCACGGTAAATATCCGCTTTTCTCTTCGTCTCTTCTATCAAAGCCGCAGCATCAATCCCCTCTTCATTGAGTTCGTCGGCATAAACATCGGTCCACTCTGCCAGCATTCCTGGTGTAGTCTCAAGATGAAACTGGAGCCCGTAAACGTTTTTAAACCTGAAAGCTTGATTAGCGCAAAGCTCCGATTCTCCAAGTTTTATTGCGCCTTCGGGTATTTCAAAGGTATCACAATGCCATTCCAAAGCGGGGAACACCGTGTTGAATCCTTTAAATAGCGGGTCTTCTACGCCTCTGTCAGTCAGCCGAATCTCAAAATTTCCTATCTCTTTTGTCTGGTTTCTTCTTACTTTTGCACCAAGTGCCTTTGCCAGTAGTTGCCCGCCGAGACAGAAGCCGAGATAAAACCCTCCCGCGATGACAAAGTCCTTTATCGTCTTGTTGAGACCTTTTAAATGTGGGTAACGCTCCTCTTCGTAGACCGTCATTGGACCGCCGAGCACAATCAAAACATCAAAATTTTCGGGCAACTGTTCGCTCTCATACATTCTGGCTATTTCGTACTCTATGCTATTATCGTGTAGAAAGTCCTCCAGGTATCCGGGGCCTTCACATTCTATATGCTGGACTATTAGTACTTTCATGATTTTCTTTTCTCCTACTCAAAGTTTACTTAACGCTAATATTATACTATTTGAGAAGTAAGCACAATGATTCACAAAAGATAGGAACACCTGGCTGGAGCAAAGTTTCGATTCTGCCAGTTTTAATGCTCCTTCTGCTATCTCAAAGGTGTCTCAGTGCCATTCTAAAGTGGGAAATATGATTTTTGGATTTTTAAATACCTATAAGTGCATATTTTTGTAATTTAAGACACAGGGTTTTACTATGTCGTGAGAGGAGACGGTCTGACGAATAATTTTTGGAGTTTACAGTTCGAATTTTGAACGGAGATTCTTATTCAGATCCATAATCTTCCTCAGTTATTTCCAATCCTTCTGGCTCAGTAAGGTACCATGTTCTTCTGAGTTTTTTTAAAAAATCCTGTTATTCGAATCCTTTTTGAATGCTTATGTGCATCAATAGCTAACCGATAAGCTTCATCATCAAGTTTGATTGTAACTGGTAAAGCTTTCTCCTCGTCACCAAAAGTTAATATTCTAATTATTCCTTCTTTTTCACCCTCTACCCCGGGCTTTTTTCTGAGCTGAAATACATAACCAGTCAGTTCACGTTTTTCTTTAGCAATTTCGCCCTTTAATATATCCGCCGCTTTTCTCAAATGTCCTTCTGATGAAGGGCGCAACAAGGTATATGTACAAATATCATCTGGAATTGGAAATATAGGCTCAAGACTTGTAGAAAATTTCAATTCATTACCTAATCCGATTCTAACAATATCTACTAATGTATCGCACATATTTGCATTGAGACCTTCACGATAAGTATTAACTATTGGATCCGAGCTTTCTTCTTGAATAGACTCTTCAACATTTTTGAGCCCTCTGAGAATTCTTAATATAGCTTTCCTTCCAAACGGCGCGGTTAAACCTCCGAATAAAAGCGTTTATTGTGGTCTTTCTAATTGACAGTGTATATTTGCGATAAAACTTCCATATTGACTTTGCCCGATTAGACAAGTTCCAACGAAATCCGTTGCGTCTTTTAACTTGCGTAGGAAAGCCTTTTGTAGAGAAATTTCTGCACATGCACTATAAACAAGGAGATCATTTACACATTCATATAATGAGATTCCCTGGTTAATTGGGATACTCCAGATTTTAGTTTCTGGTGTTGATATCTGAACTTTAAGTAAATCACCAAAAATCAACACTTGAGATAATACGTCCTCAAAAGTTCTTCTCTCAAAAGTGGCAATAGCTTCTAAGGCAACCTCTATTGCTTGTGTATAATCGATCAGGTCTCTTTTCGAAGGTATAAATATCTCGGGATAGATATTTTCTCTGATGGGTTGGGGAGATTTAAATTTTATTACTTCCTCACGTCCAAAGGGTTCTTCTTTCCAACCTCTATCCTTAAGATAGTTTTTTTAAATTCTGAATACCTACTTGTTCTATGAGGTATCTATTTGGAAGTGGATGATTCCAAGTCATGGGAAACCACCTCCTTTAATGCGTGTCATAATAGAGCTTAAAGATGATTCAGTAAACCTTTGTTCTTTTGGTATCTTGATTCTTCGTTTTGTTTTATTTGTTGGAGCAGGTAACCCTCTTAAGGATAGCCAATAACCACAATACCTCAACGTTGTACTGCTTTCATAAACAGATAACCATTTACCCGCGTCACTTGGCATACCGTATAAAACGAGTATGGCGGTAAGGAAACGGTCTTCCCGAATAAGTATATTGTATGCCCTAACATCAAGATCATAAACAATGTAGTTATCATCATCTGAATTCGTAAAATTATGGGAAGCTTTTGCCTGGATATGTAGAATGGGCCCACAAGGCACTCTTTTATGATCAATTTGCTCCACGCAGCTAAGTTGAATATCGATCCCATAATCATGACGCGAAAAGGAACTGCAATCATAACCTGCCTTGGCTGCTACTGCCAAAATATATGCTAAGCTTAAATCTTCTTGGCGATGTTCTCGTGTTAAACTCATTTGGCCGCCTTTACCCCCTTTCCGCGGTACCTAAACTTTTATTTGATTGAGCCCCCAATCCCTAATAAAGATACTTAACAATGTATAAAAATACCCCCTCAATTCATTGATAAGATCACGCCGTTTCACACTTCTATACCTATTTCTTTAGTCTGCGCCATAGTCCAGTGTGAAATCGCCCCCTCAACCATTTTTTAAGCAGTATGCGTCACGGATATTTTCTTCTAACTCTTCCAGAGATTCGCCCTGGCGGAATACACCTGGAACTTCTTTCAGTCGCCCAACATACCAATCGTCGTCTATCCAATATTCCAATGTAAAATGTCTCAACATGCTTTATTTCACTCTTCTTTTTGGATACTTGCTTACATATAGTTATAGGAATGGTTTAAATATCTTAAACTTCAAAAAGATCATCCACACTTCATTGAGCATGTTTACAATAACAATCCATCACACAATGCAGACAATCTTGATGGATATGATTGCCTTTATCCCCGTCTTTCTTAAACATTTCCGGTGGCATCAGCCAGATTTTACCATTATTTAGTGCCACAACCCGATCACCCATCTCCGCCACATCGGCTAAATTATGCGTAACAAATACCATTGTGATGCCCATCTCTCGCTGTTTCTCACCACCGCTGAGATTCTTCGGATACCTATGTTTCAGGTGCTCTATTTTCGTCAACTGTAATAATTCATCCACTTTTTGCATTATCTCTCCCTCCTCTTTCCCTTTTATCATTAAGCTGTACCCGACATTAGAAGCGACATCGAGATGAGGGAACAATGCCAGATCCTGGAATATATAGCCAATATCTCCTGAACGGATTTGGCATCTATGTCGGTCGTGTAGTTCAGCCTGCTCATTGATCTGTTGATGACTTCTGGTTCTGTGTCCAGTACATTGGCAAGAATTATGGCGGTAGGATCAGGATACACATGTAGCCAGTTCGTTGCCTTTTGGGTAACCTCAACCAGTTTTCGCACGGTCTCCGGGTCATTCTCTATGAGGTCGGTCTTCACAACAAGGA
>CAZOEM010000258.1:0-4679 GCA_964578735.1 uncultured Halobacteria archaeon
TTTATAATGTCCGTATTGGCGTAGTAGGCGCGCAAAATCTGACCGGTTCTGTCGGAAACATAACCGTTGTAGCAACAGAAGTTGGCTATCCTCTGAATGCTATGGTGGCGTTTACGAACGATGGAAATGTAATTGCAACACCGGTAATCAACACCAGCATATTGAAGGACGGTTCGCTAGTTGGGAGTTCGGAGATGGCGGAAACGGGCATAAAGCCCGGCTCTGACGCTACTATTACGACACTCTGCGACACCGAGGGATTGGAGTCTGGGGCGTACATTGCGAATGTAACGGTATCGCTTGATAAGGCGACATTAGCAACAGTAGAGCTACCTTTCGAGCTCTTAGCTTCTGCCACTCTGACAAGGGATGGCGAATTGAAATCGCTAACGTATGACGGCGAGCCAGAAGTAAATAGCAGCATAACTGTGCTTGCGGAGTTCGAGAACACGGGCGAGATCGCACTCAAAGCGAGGTTTAGCGCTTCGGTACTTCTTGATGATGAGTGGATAGCGGGATTAGCATGTAAAGAGCAGATCGTGGAGGTAGGAGAAACCGCAGAATTCGCCAGGGACTACTTGGTAACGGCACCCGGCGACTATATAATAGCCGGATATGTGGTCTACGACGAGAAAGAGACATCCGAGCAGGAGATAGAATTTACCGTGGAGGCGTGAGGAACTTGTAAGTAAAGTATAAGAGGAGATGATTGATTCTCCTATTCCTTTCTTTTTTTTGTTTATTATGTATTGATGTGCAAATGAGCCGGTTATTGATTTGATTCCTAAAAAATCGATTATTATATTAGTTTTTTCAAGACTAGCAATATAACTAAATAAATTGTCTATACTATCTCTAAAAGCTAAATTCTCAGATATGAACTCTGCAAGCTGCAATACTATTTCACTGCTCAAGGTTTATTCACCGTGTTATATAAGGTACTCTAATACATATTAATGTGCCGTCTAGTGCATAATTGTCACCCATATTATATAAAGTTTTCTTATCTTCTCCTTTCGCGGCAAATCCCCCCTTTCTCGACACGATTAAACATTCTCCCTTTAAACACTTTGTAAGTATGTTTATGGAAGATATTAAGCAAAACCCTCTTTCTTTATCGCATTTTGTAGATAGCCCCTTTATTGCTTCTGATAGGGCTATGGGATCATCAAATTCAAATCCCGCTTCTTTGAAAGCTCCTGGTATAGTAATCCCATTGTCTATTATGCTTATGTCTATAAATCGTTTTGTTGGATAAAACCAGTCTATGTTGGTCCATCTTTTTCGTATGAAGTGCATTATTTCTTAATTGACAGAATTTTAGATATACCCTACCAAAATCGCTCTCGTTAAACTCCATGTCTAATCATCTGTGATATATGTCCTTATATAGTTCACATTTATATTTATTCTACGGTTCTCATGGATGCCTCCGATTTCAGTAGGGGTGGGACTGTGCCTCATAGTTTAATCTGCCAGAGGGTTAAAATCACTCCTGTGCTGTTTACCTGCAACCTTTTAAATACAAAAGAAGAAATACAAAAGCCTTTATATATGCATAACAGATATAAGGAACATAGGTGATGATAAAAGATGAAGAGAACAAAAGCAGCGGTCGTGTTACTCGCCGCATTACTGATTCTGAGTCTATGCGTTACGGCAAGTGCAGATATTAGCATTGGCATATCGCCTCCACGAGTTACGATGAGCGATGCCGTAAAAGGCGGTACATATGAAGAGACAGTAATAATATTTTATAGCGGTAAGGAGCCTACTACATTCTCGGTCGTCACAGAAGGTGAATGCGGTGATTGGGTCTCTCTTTACGATGAAGATGATCTGACTACACCACTAGATGAAATTACTCTGGATGCTAGTGACGAACCCGTCTCAAACAAAATCGTCTTGAAGGTTGATATACCGAAAGAGATGGCAAATGCCAAATATAACGGTACTCTCTTTTTTGAGAGCATACCAAGTGAGAATAAAGCAAAAGGCGCAGTTGCGCAAGCGGTTGTGCGCATGCCATTACAGGTCGCCGTTGCAGTGACCGGGCAGCAAATCCTTAAAGGTGCGGTCAATGGCATAACAACTGCGGATGCCGAGGTCGGCTATCCGGTAAAGACACAGGTGGAGTTTGAAAATAAGGGTAATGTCATTGCAAAGCCTGAGGTGGAGATCAGCATTTTAAAGGACGGCGAGCTTGTTGATAGTTTCGTGCATAGTGCGAGTATAAAGCCCGGTAGTGAAGAAACTATAACGGCGCTTTGGAATACTACGGGCGTAGAAACCGGTAATTACACTGCGGATGTTACGGTCTCGCTTGATGGTGCGACACTGGCAACGGAAGAGTTACCTTTTACTGTCTTAACTTCAGGCACGCTAACGCGCGAAGGCGAATTGAAAAAGCTCATAATTAAGGGTGTGCCTCAGGTAGATCGCGTAATAAAAGTGGTGGCCATATTTGAGAATACCGGTGAAGGCGACATCATAGCGGAATTTAAGGGTGAGCTATATCATAATGGTGATTTTGTGGACGTATTGGAAAGTGAAGAGAAACTCGTTGAAGCTGGAGATACGTCTGAAATCACGGTATACTATAAGATAATGGCACCCGGCGACTATCAGACAAAAGGATATGTGACATATAGCGGAAAGGAGACTCAGAAAGAGGAAGTTTCATTTACCGTTTCGGAAGAAGTAGAAGCGAAAGAAGTAGCGAAAGTAGAAAAGAAGGAAGAAGAGAAGAAAGCGGCAGAAGAGGAAAAGAATGGGATTCCTGGTTTTGAATTCGTAACCGGTATGATAGCCATAGCTATCGTCTCCTTGCTGGTATCGGCTTACCGCCGAGAGCGTGGTAAGAATACCTGAAAAGGATATGGAAAATGGTATTTGTATAGCTAAATAAAAAACCACGAGATTTCACAAGATTAACACAAGAACTGGAGCTTATTCGGGTATACAGTAGCTAATAGTATACAGAAACGATGATAGTAATATCCTTTTTCTCGTGGAAATCTGTGTAATCTTGTGGTCTGTAAAAAGTAGCTAAACAAAAAACAATCCAAAAATGACCTAGCCGCCCATCTTCATCGCACTAACAATCGCATCACCAACCTCGCTTGTCTTCGAGTTCCCGCCGAGATCATACGTTCTCACCTTCCCTTCACGCAGGACCGTTTCAATCGCATTAATAACTTTTTCCGATGCATTCTTCTCACCAACGGCCTCTAAAAGCATAGCACCAGCCCAAATAGTCGCTATCGGATTTGAAACGCCTCTACCCTTATATTTCGGCGCTGAGCCATGAATAGGCTCGAACATGGATACGCCATTGGGACAGATGTTCCCGCCAGGAGCAAGACCCAGGCCGCCCTGTATCATCGCACCGAGGTCCGTGATAATATCGCCAAACATGTTCGGGGCGACAACGACCTGATACCATTCGGGATTCTTAACGAGCCACATGCACAGTGCATCGACGAAATTGAAATTGGTCTCTATCTCCGGATATTCATTTGCAACTTCGGTGAACACTTCTCGCCAGAACCCGTAGCCGTGTGTCAGCACGTTCGCCTTATCCACACTCGTCACCTTGTTCTTACCCTGCGCACGCGCAAGCTCAAAGGCATACTTCATCACTCGCTCGCAGCCCTCTCGCGTCAGGATACCTATTTGATACGCAAGCTCATCCGAATCGGTCTCGATGTCCAATCCAAACTTAACTTGATAACGTTCCCGTACAATTTCCAGCTTCTCACTCTTCTTCCTGCCTTTTACCCTACCGCCAATGCCGACATAGAAATCCTCTGTGTTCTCTCACACCACAGTGAAATCTATATCCGCAGGACCCTTACCGGCAAGAGGTGTGGGAACGCCTTCCAGAAGCTTCACTGGTCGTAAGTTCACGTATTGGTCGAAATAGAACCGCATATTGAGCAATATACCCTGCTCTAAGACGCCGGTATCTACTCGCGGGTCGCCGATGCACCCAAAATATATCATGTCGTACTGCGCCAACTCCTTCAACGTATCCTCATTTATTAATTCGCCTGTACTTAGATAATGCTCCGCGCCTTGAGGATATTCAACCCACTCGAGCTCAAAATTATCGATCTCTGAAACCGCATCAAGCACCTTCACTTATTATCTCTGGCCCTATCCCATCGCCACGGATTACCGCAATATTATGCTTCATTTTTCTTGTATAAACTATGCATTTTTGTTCTTGTATATAAAGTATAACTTCTACCTATAAATTTAATTTAGGATGCAGATTTACACGGATTTAGACGGATTTAATTTCTTCTACGTTAATCCGTGTTAATCTGTGTCAATAATTAATTTTATTGGATTTTGTAATTTATAAACTTGTTTATGGCAGCAATTCCGCCATTATGTCTAAAACCACATATAACGGCATCCCTGCTACTTTTGCTATTTCAGTTGGTGTACACTCTTCAGGAGTTTCACCTCTTTCCTTCAATGCCTGCATTACCGCTTCCTTTGATGTGGTGAAGTGATAAAACCAGTCTCGTTTGAATTTATCTAAGACGCCTTTGCGAGTCAAAGAATCAAGTGTTCTTAAGGCATGTGTTGGGCACAGTCGAATTTTCCAGTCTGATGACAAGAAGTTGCATCGCGGATTGCCTTGCGGCTACCCCCTCCATTCGGGGTAA
>CAZOEM010000259.1:0-4671 GCA_964578735.1 uncultured Halobacteria archaeon
CGAACAATGAGCATCAGTTCTTCTGCACCTTCTGCCCTGGCTTTTTCTATCACTCCGCTGCATAACGATTCTCCAATACTTCTCATAGCTCGCTCACTTCCTTCAATTTGACACAATTGAGATAGTCATTCCAATCCGGACACCTCCTGCAATAAGGAACCACGTCATAATTACCTTTAAGCTGAGCTACAATAATCGCCCGTCTTCTTTCGCCGCTGAAGAGTTCCTCCAGCGAGGAATGCGCTGCGTTGCCGATGATCCCTGTCGAATCGCCCAGGTGGTCAATGTAGAGGCAGCAGGACGATACATCGCCGTTCCAGTGCACTACTCCCTGGGTCAGATGGTTGCAGTCATTGGTGGGCTCGATGTAGAATACCGAAGGGAAACGTAGAAATTGGGACATGATTATACTTTACTTTACTTGTATTTGTATAGGGGAACTCACAAATAATAATTTACCCGAACTGTATCGTATCATTTTCCAAGGATTTTTAAGACACAGATTAACGCTGATTTACACAGATTTAAAGTAGTGTATTGATTTTTTAATTTTAACCCAAATTTAACAACTGCCATATTGGGGAAGTATTCAAAAGTCCTATTTCAAATATTAGCGGATCTAAAGGCGACATATTAACATTTTCAATATTTATTAGAGTTTTTGTCCAATAAAACCCATAAAATTTAGTTTGTTATCTATTTTACTCACTCTAAGCCTCGATTTTTGTAGTGTGATATTTTAAATATGTATTATCGGTTATATAGCCCTTTATTAAGAATAAAGCTGCTTTAGGCGTAATTTCAATACAAATTAATATTCTCACTACAAAACAAAGACATTTTAATACCATAAAACGAAAAAAAATCTAAATTATGTAATTGTATGAGCTAAATAGATCAATGAAGCATAAAAAGTCGATTATACCCAATTTTAGTGGTTTATATTAAAAACAAAACTCAATGAAGAGATGTCATTTTTTGGGTTTGTTAAATTTGGGTTTTAATTCTATGAACCCGTAAAAACTTAATAATCAGGACAGTAGCGTCTGTGTAAATCGGTGAAATCTGTGTCTATGATGATTATCAAAATGGGTAAACTATTTACTGGAAGTTCCCTAGAATACACTTCTGCCAAAAGATTAGCTATATAGTTAAAAAGACATCTTCAAACCCTCTTTTTCGCACAAATTTTTTGAGTTCTGCATTGAATGACAAAAATTTCAAGCTTTCTTTGAGCGAAATCGCACATTCAAGAATGCTGAATTTTGAGTAGGAGAAATCATTCCCTTCAAGATTTTCGAGTGCTTCCGCTGCCCCTGTAACCTTAATACCGAGAGAAGGCAGCAAAAAGGAAGTGTCAAGGAGGATTCTCATATTTGACCTGCTCCTCTTGACTTATCTTTTCTATTTCCTCAAAGCTAACAGAAGCAAACTTTTTCCCTTTGACTGCGAGCTCCACAGCGTTCGTTATCCCAATTGGCTCCAAAATGAGCTTATTATCTTCTATACAGAGGCTCATCTTACCCCCTTCCCTCAGATCAAGCTGCTCTGCAATAGCTTTTGGGATGTGCAATGCGAACTTCTTCTCCACTTTTACCTCCATTTCTTCACTCATAATCGCACCAAAAACTTTTTTTTACAATTTTGATAGGTTTCAAATATATCATTTATTCTTTTAATCTTTATACTTCTTCCTTTATCATAATCTCAAATTAACTGCAACATCTCTGTGGACACTACACCTAAGCTAAGCACCAAATTCTAAACAAATTCTAATATCTAAACACAAAAATCAAAATTGTTTAGGATTTGGAATTTAGGATTTGCGGTAAAAAGCGGAAATCTTTTTTGTCCACTGGATTGATAAGTGGATGCAACAATTGATGATCAGAGGTGGCAAGGCTAAAAGGTTAATATAAAGTCTGAAATATAGGTAGATAAGAATAGTGCCTTTACTTCTAAAAATGAGTGAAGAATAGGAAGAAGGATAAGCATTTGAATATATGTGAAGGAGATTATAATCTTGAGTTTTTGATGCGTTGTACTACCAGAAACGGGAAAAGTTTTTTATGTCTTTTTAACAAAAATAATATATAGGGGTAAACGATGGATATGGGAACAAAAGTTTTGGGACGCTATATCATTGCTACACCAGATATTTGTCATGGCAAACCGACTTTCCGTGGGACACGCATCCTGGTTTCCGATGTCTTAGAGCAGGTTGCCAATGGGATGGCATGGGAAGCAATCATAGAAGAATGGCGTGGTAGCTTGACAAAAGAAGCGATTACAGAAGCTGTTCGTCTGGCTCGTGAGGTCTTGGTAGCTCATGCTGAAGAATTGATGGTGGAGCAGGTTAGCATATGAACATACTGGATGAGAATATTCCAGAAAGCCAGCGGCTATTGTTACGGAGCTGGCGTATTCGTGTGCAACAGATTGGACATGAGCTTGGGCATTCGGGAATGAAGGACGAAGGAATTATACCTCTTTTGCATCAGCTTCGCAGACCCTCCTTCTTCACTCATGATTTGGATTTCTATGACCATCTACTATGTCACGCAGGTTATTGTATGGTTTGTCTGGTAGTTGGGCAGTTTGAGACAGCAAGTTTCATCCGCCGCTTTCTTCAACATCCCGTATTCGACACTCAAAGTAAGCGGATAGGTTCTGTGGTTCGTGTGACACATACAAAAATAAGGGTCTGGCGTATTCATGTCGAGGGGGAAGAGGAAATAAAGTGGTCAACGTGAGAAGAATTACCAAGTTCGGCTGTGCCGCTCTTGAAGTTATAAAAATCTTTTCTATCAAACTTTAAGGATGTTTTAGGGCAAATTATTATTATGCCCAAGCCCTTTTTATTTATGAAATAGGAAGGTAAAAGAGATGGCGAATAATGAAAAGAATAGAATTCCATGACCGGGAACGAGAAATAGGGCAAATAAAGGACATACTTGAGCGGGAGCCGACTTTAATAACCTTCATTTACGGTCCCATCAATTCCGGCAAGACAGAACTCATTAATTACCTGGTGAAGCAACTGCCACAGAATTATGTCGTCTTCTATGTGAACTTGCGTGGCAAATTCATCACAGAATATAACGATTTTGTTCGCGCTTTATTCAAAATCGAACTGGGTAAGGAGAAGAAGGAGATATTGAAGATCGTTTCGGAAGTTTCTGTGAAAGCATTGAAGTTCATGGGTATCCCGATAACAGAGCATATAGTGGATTTGCTTTTTAAAGAGAAGATATACGAGGATGTTTTTGTATTTCTGGAGGATTACCTCACGGAAATAGCTGCAAATAAAGAACCGATATTAATACTGGATGAACTACAGGTAATAGGGGATGTGAAAGTAGATGATTTACTGATATACAAGCTCTTCAATTTCTTTGTGCGATTGACGAAAGAAATACATTTATGCCATGTCTTTGCGGTCACTTCGGATTCGCTTTTTATCGAGCGGGTTTTTAATGAGGCTATGTTGCATGGTAGGCGGAGATACATCCGTGTTGACGATTTTGACCACGAAACGACTGTGGCGTTTCTTAATAAGCACGGATTTAGCGACTATGAGAAAGAGAAGACGTGGAAGTATGTAGGGGGCAAACCGGTTTATCTGGTCGAATTAGCTAATAGCAAGAGGCGAGAGAAAGAGTTGGAGGAACTGCTCACCCTCAGAACCGGCGAGTTAGAAACAATGCTTAAAACTGTCGCTGAGTTAGGAGCTGAAATAGCAATCGGAGATAGAAGATATACGGTAAATTATGATGGATTAGTTGATTCATTAAAGAGATATGCCGATGTTGATGAACTAGGAATTAACGATTTGGACGAGGTTTCGAAACGATTTCTGGTGGGCGGGAATATCCTGTTCGTTGATCCTTTGAGAAAAGGGATACGACCGCAATCGCAACTGGATTTGCTCTCTATTCGTGAAGTGCTAAAGTTATTAACCGATTAGATTATAGCCAGTCCGAAAAATCTGCGCAAATTACAAGCTCCAAGCTCCAAATTTCAAATAATATCAAATATCAAAATTCCAATGTCCAAAATAAACCTTTCTTTAGAAAAGAAAGCTTTACCAAAGAAATTATTTTTCCGCGAAGCATTTTTGATGATTTTGAAATTATGATTTGGGATTTTTCAACACTCTTTGCTCGTGTTCAGGTACCTTACAAATAGCAGGGCAGGCAGCGACGTAACTCCGTCCCCACCTGCCCCTTCCATTACCGGAGAGGTTCATAGTCCTTATAATCCGCGGCATGGTCCGTAAACCCCACCTTTCCTCACGGTTCCCAAAGCGCCAAAGGCCAAGGGATTAAGGGCTAAGTTCCCATGCTCGAAGAGCACCACATGTAGCACGTCGCCAACACATCGAGGCACTCACTATTACAACCTTCGGGTCTGCTCCCACTCCCATCTTGCTTGCAAGCGCCCAAAATGCCCTCCTCCGGTTTCCTTCTCACAAGCGCTGTTAGCTTAGGCTCTGCCCATGTTTTCTTCTTCTTCTCCATCTTAGATTATCCCCCATATCACTCTAAAAAACAAGGTAGTTTCCTGAGAGTGAAATAGCATAAATATTTTCTTTTTCACTCTCAAAAATTAATAATTCATGACTTTCGGCCATTATAGGTTATAGCAACGGATTAAATTAAACAACTTTAA
>CAZOEM010000260.1:0-4670 GCA_964578735.1 uncultured Halobacteria archaeon
GTCTGGGAGGATCGCTCCAATCGCAATGAGCAAATAATTGATCCTCTTTAGTCTTATCCCAATCCTTGGAAGAACGAACTGGAATAATATGAATGCAATGCCAAGGGCAATTCCTATGTGTACAAATAGGAACATGGTTCGTATAAGCAGGATGTATAAGGTTAGGATTAAGAATAAGACACTTGTCATCTACAGGATTACGCTAAGGAAGACTGCCTATGATTAAATTAAAAGTCTAACAACTTAAACCTAATACCTCAAACCTGATACAAATCATAATTGTGGATCATTGGTTGTGCTAGGGTATGAGCTATTTGGTTCTCCTAAAATTCCCCTTCAAAAAATTTTTAGATATGGGAAGAGGGTTATACATACATATATCACTAGAAAATTCGATTGCGCCTATTTCTATAATCAAACTTTCTTTACACTTTTCCTTTTTAAAGAAAGGTTTGTTTACAGGTAACACCTACAAAAATCCACATTCCGCTTCAGCTCTTCGTAAGTCATTTCCCCCTTATCCTTATTCCGCCAAAAGGT
The DNA here is from genome assembly GCA_964578735.1 of uncultured Halobacteria archaeon. Taxonomy (GTDB): domain Archaea; phylum Halobacteriota; class Syntropharchaeia; order Alkanophagales; family Methanospirareceae; genus Methanophaga. Next base: position 541 of record CAZOEM010000260.1, read on the forward strand.
CTCTATCACTATATACTTACAATTTGTTCTTTTCAAGAGGTCAAAGACCGCATCGAAATCCAACTCCCCCGCCCCCAGGGATAAATGGTCTTGCTTCTCTGTAAGTGCGCAATCATGAAAATGCACCACCAATATCTTCGAACCGCATTTCTCTATCCACCGCGCAATATAATCCAAATAACTACCCTTTTGCATAGTCGAACGGTGCAGTTCAGCCATTATTGCATGCCCTACATCGAAGGTGAGATATAAATCAGGTGCTGAAAGAGCCTCGAGTATCAACTCGGACCATTCAAAAGGAACTAAATCATTCTCCACACTTGCCACTATTCCGAACTCAGAAGCCATTCTGGTTATCGTTTTGCATCTTCTAAGTCCTTTTATTTTCAGCTCTGCCCTCACGTCCTCAAGCGTATACGTGGAAACCCGAGGATGCAAGTGGAAATTGTAGTATAGCGAAAGAGGCAGAAACTCCGCAGAAAAAACCATACACCGCTTTAAAATCGCCATACTCGCATCCGCTAACTCTGCCCTCGGATGCGCTACGGATATATCAAGTGGCGAATGAAACGCGATTTTCATGCCATACTCCTTTAATAACTCCTTTAGTTCTGCTCGGTCAGTTTTACCCATGCAATCGGGCAATGGATAATCGAGAGAGAACTCAAAATAATCCAGTTCGAGCTTGTGAAGCTCTTCTATTGTCCTCATGAATGGGCGGTTGCCATACCATACCGGTGCTCCCAGAAGAATGCGCATCTGTTTCATCACCTCACGATTTTATAGTCTTTTTGTATTTGTTTAGGTAATTTTTATAGGAACCACAAGATTACACAGATTTTCACGAGATACCTTTATTGTCCATTTTTCTTGTGTTAATCTTGTGAAATCTCGTGGTTTTTTATTCTCTCCTTTTAACGATCAATGTCAACCCTTCACGGTCTACAATAGCCACTTTTTCACCTTCTTTTATCGTTTTACCGTCTAAAGTCCGAGCATTCCAGATTTCACCTCTCGTTTTTACCGTGCCGCCGTCTGCGTTGATTTCCGTCTCTGCCTTCGTCTCTTTCCCGATAAGATTCTCAGCACCCACTTTTGCTCGCTTTTTTCTCACTACCAAAACGGCACCCACGGCGAATAAGAAAAAAGCTGCGGATGCTGCTGCGATTCCGATCACCGTTAGTAAAAACCCTTCAAACCATTTTGATTCGGGATTAAACAGTAACGGCTCCTTTGGTAATATCAAAGCGCCTATTATCAAGCATACCGCACCCCCTACGGTAAGTATACCAAAGGTGGGAGTAAGCGCCTCGGCAATGAATAAAATGACTGCGACAATTATTAAAAGCACACCAAACATGTTCACATCGAAGAGCCCCATACCATAGAGTCCTAAAATCAGGCAGATCGCACCTATCATCTCGGGCACGTATGTCCCGGGAGACATGAACCCGAAAATCAGTCCGTATATGCCAACCATTAACAGAATAAGTGCTATCTGGGGGTTGCTAAGCGATTTTAACAGAGAAGATCGTACAGTTTCCCTTTTTATATGCAGGGAAGCGTTTTTAGTCGCTAAAGTACGGTTTCCAGTCCCTATTTTAACGGTCATTCCATCAACTTTGTTTAAGAGATCGGTTTCATCCTCTGCAATGAGGTCAATTATCCCTCGCTCTAAAGCGGTATTTTCATTTAATGCATCATTTTGGGTAACGAAACGCTTCGCCTGTGTCGCGTTTCTACCTCTTGAAGCCGCTATGCTCTCCATATGCCCGGCGAAGAAGTTAATTGTTTTGTTATCTGCCGGTTTTCGACCTTCAAGACCGATCTCAACAGGCATTGCCGATCCTGTGGTCGTTCCGGGAGACATTGCGGCAATGTCGCCGGAGACCAGTATGAAAGAGCCGGCGGATGCTGCTATCGCACCCTTCGGCGTTACATATGTGATAACCGGCACTTTTGAATTCATTATCTCCTCGCTTATTTCAAGCGTGGAAGCAACGAGTCCACCAGGCGTATCGAGTTCGAGCAGTACCGCTTCAGCACCGATTTCCTCAGCCTCTTCAAAGCATTCTACTACGTCTAATGTAGTACCTTCTGTGATCGTTCCTTCTATACTCAGCACGTAAATTACACTTTTACCCTCTTCTGCTCCTACGCCGTAAGCAACAAAGGCAAATAAAGTGGATAGAACGAGGATAAGAAGAAACCCCTGAAAAAGTTTTCCCGCCATTTATCAAATCTCCTATATATTTGTATGATTCTTTTACATTAAAAATCATGACACTACTTTAAATCTGTGTTAATCCGCGTTAATCTGTATCTTAAAAATTCTTGAAAAATTATTCATCTGCTAAACGGTCCGCGAGAATACGAATCACCTCAAACAGGAAAAAGGAGGGTAGAACGAAATGCCCGCGGGATTCTAAAATAAAAAGCAAACCATAGTGATCATGCCTATGTATCTAAGGATGGATATAGAGCCAATGATCTGCGTATGGATAAGGACAGCCAGAGAGCCACCTACATCCGTATGTTGGATCCCCGCAGAACCACTGATAAGGGGATGATGAAATTGGGCATGGACAAAACAGCCAATCAGACGACTCAGATGAAGGTTTAGGCGGTTCTCCCTTGACTCTTTTTATAAGTTCTGTGACATTGAATTCACCGATATAATCCTCCGATATGCTAACCTTTTCTGCTCTCGCACCTATATGCATAGAGCCATTGAACGAGGAATTAAGCTCCAGTGACGCCTTCTTTGCAATTGTGTCATCCTTCATGAAAGAAGCATCACTTATCTTCTTATGTATCGCAGTGCCTTCATCCTCGTCCCTGGCACATATGTCCTGCATCCACATGGAAGAGAAGTTCACAGAGAAGCTATGAGCGAAGTCAAAGTAAGTGGGCTTGTATTTCCCATACGTTTCTTTCTCAATGGTTTTTGGGCCAAAATCCTCGTCCGAATAATATGTCCCACTACCATGCTCTGTAACTTGTATTTCACCATCTCTGAATATCGCCTCATCAACCATCACGTGTCCTTCGCCCGACACTACTTCTTGCTTTCTTTTCAATTCGGTGTCGTACACCTTTAGCGTGTTGCCATGCTTTACTACATTGAACGTGTAAGTATCGACACCATCAACTATTAGTTCTGCGGTTTCATACGTCTCTGTATCCAAAATTATTTCCGCTGAGTGTTCAGGCGTAGAGATAGTGATTGTGTGTTTTTTAGTGGATTTGGTAATTTTTACATCATCATCCGTAACCCAGGGCATACCGAATCTATCTTCGCTAAGAAGTAATATGAGTTTATCGTTATCGGCACCGGGAACATCGTCCCAGTCAAATATAAACGTACTACTTGCACCCCAGGATATGTAGAAGTCGCCGATGTAATCCTCAGACGCCCTTGAATCCGTCGATCTTAAACCCACATGTGTGGCACCATAGAAGAATGTATCAAATTTCAGTGATGGGCTACTCTTGGCTATTGTATCATCATCTATGTAGGTAGCATCACGTATCTTCTTGTGGAATGCAGGGGTTCCTGTTCCGCTCCTGGCACAGATGTCCTGCATCCACATAGAAGAGAAGTTCACGACGAAACCATCAGAGAAGTTAAAGGAAGTGGGCTCGTATTCTGCATCCGTTATCTTTTTAATGCTAGTTGAGTCAGAATCGTCTTCAGACAAATAATATCCGCTCCCATGCTCCATGAGTAGCAATCGTCCTGAGGCTAACTCCTTATCAACGATTACATATCCCATGCCTTCCACGATCTCATCACCACCCTGGTCCCAGCCGGTTATCACGAACTTGCCGATGTAATGTTCTGAAGTAGCGGCATCCTTTGTTTTTTTATCTACGTGCAAGTATCCAAGGAAAGAGGAATCAAAATCCATAGAGTAGCTTTTATTATCCGACTCGATTATGGTATTATCATTCATGTAGGTAGCTTCCGTTATCGTCTTGTGTATAGCGCTCTTTTTCACATAATTCTTGATACAGATGTCCTGCGACCACTTAGAAGGGACTCCCATGACGAAGCCGTCAGAGCAGATAAAGGTAGTAGGGCTGTATTCGGCATTTGTGGTCTTATCAAACTTGATACCCATTTTCTC
>CAZOEM010000261.1:0-4669 GCA_964578735.1 uncultured Halobacteria archaeon
AAGTGAGCGAGCTATGAGAAGTATTGGAGAAACGTTATTCATAGTAGTGATAGAAAAAGCCAGGGCAGAAGGTGCAGAAGAACTGATGCTCATTGTTCGCGTAGATAGACATCAAGCTATAAATCTCTACCGTAAACTAGGCTTCGTGATTAAGACGATCCCCGTCATGGAAGTGCAATTGGAGAAGGAGACGCTCGCTTATGGTTACAGGCGGGTGGTCATGAGCAAATCTCTTCTCTGAAGTCCCCTTCGTACAAATTTTTACTCAATATCTCGATAGGTATATAAAGTATAAGTTCTGCCTATTTAAGACGCAGATTTACACGGATTTACACGGATTTAAATTAAAGGCGATAACACCCCTTGTGCTGATTGCTTTGTACCACAAGCAAACGTTCTGGGATATGTGAACAAGGTCGAACGTAACGGCAAGTACGTCTTTATCGGACTTGGCCCGGAGCGGTTCGTGATTGCGTTCCTGAGCCGTAAGCAACTTCTTGTTCCGCTGCTGCGGCCACTGGCGGCGTTGCTCCGGCCTTTTGTTCGGTTGCGGAGGGCGTCGTGAGTTGTACGTTATAAGTTGCACTGTCAAATTTTCCCGTGAAATCACCATACAACCAAGTTTTACCGCAGAGTGCGCAGAGAACGCAGAGGCATTAGAAACCCCAAGCGTGGATTAGAACGCTCTTGTCTTAAACTCTGCGTTAATTCATCAGTTCCCGGATGGCATGCAGATTAAGCCGTGATTGTGGTCTGATGACGCCTCTAACCGGGTCAACGAACAACACGTTCTTCTTGACAAGAAATGTCGTGGAAATCTCATCCATTTCTTCAATATCTATCTCTTCACGCTCAGCAAAATGTTTTAATGCATCAATCAATTCCGCATAACGCACCGAATAACTCTTGTCTTCTATACCTATTTCGCTTCCTAATTCCTTAACTCTTTTGAGTGTGGTTTTCATCTCGCTGATCCTAATCATAAGCATCTCTTTGGCTTTATCTTCCCTTTTTTCACTGTTCACTACTTCAATAAGACACACCGGTTTTCCGCCACAGTATTCCCACGCTGTCGCTTTCTCATCATCCGAAAAACCATGCTTTTCTAAAAACGTTGTGGCTGTCTCGCAGTCAAAGTCATCCACCAGCAGATACCTGCACCGCCCTTCCAGCATTGCATCGCTGTAAACGCGTTCGATGAAGAGCGAATCAGAAGTAATCACGAAGACGTGCGCCAGATGCAACTCCTTCGTCAAGTCTATGAAAAAGTTGAACAGTTCGTAGATGAGTGGACCATTCACTTTTACGTCCCCTATCTTCTGTAACTCATCTAAAACCAAAACTGGCTGCTTCTCGGAATCCCTCACCGCTTCAAAAAGTTTTATTATGTACGAGAAAGCGTTCTTTGGCTTTTTATCCTTGAAGACGTGATCCAGAAACTCTCTGTTAATCGGTATACCGGTAACCTTCGTGACCGATGAAATCAGTTCCTTCAGTGTTTCTTTCCTCTTCCTATTCGTCTCTTCTGTCTCCAGTTCCATCTCAAATAACGATTCGATGAAATCATCATAACTCGCTAAAAATTTAGTCCTGAGGTTTATGTAAAAGACAACATAATCCTCTGGTAGTTGTTTGATCAAATGGTTAATTAGTGCGGTTTTTCCACTGTTTATCGGGCCGTAGACAAACGTGATCAAGGATGGTTCTGCATCCAGCAGGTTTTTGATCTCGTTGATCTCTTTTTCACGATTGTGAAATCCAATTTGCCTCATTCTTGCATCTTCTCCTCTCAGTCTTTGTATAATTATATACAATACCTTTGATTTAACGACATATAAATCGCTTGCTGCTATCCCCTCTACTATTTTAGTCGTCTTGTTTTTTTAGTTTCAAGTGCGGCTGTCTAGCGGCGCACACGATAAACGGTGTCGCTACTTAGGGAACTCTAAGTAAATAGTTTACCCATTTTGATAATTATCAAAATTAAAAAAGAGAAAAAACAAATAACCAATAACCAATAACAGAGGAACCCCCATGACCACTTGCCTCAGCCCGCCTGTACCGATCCAAGACTTTTCCCTCTGGGAGAAGCTGAAGAGCAAGCGTGCGCTCATCTCCTTTGACTTAGAGGTGACGGCACGATGCAATAACAACTGCCGGCACTGTTACATCAACCTTCCCGCTGGCGATCGAGCAGCGATAACGGCCTCTTTCGGCTCTGCTCCTCGCTCTGGCATTCCAAATGTGTCTATGACCTGAAGAAAGGACGCCTTACTGATGCATGGTACAATTTCGTACCGGAGGTTAGAGATATGCGGTCGAACAGAAAAGAGTTCCTGGAGTCATACCGGGTCTGTCCAATAATCAACCTCTGCATCTGGTGTCCGGCACATGCGAATCAATGGTTTAAATAAATTTCCTCCTTCGAGATACGGTCCTTGATTTCTTTTCTGATAGCATCGAAAGGAACGAGATCAACAGGGCGAAAAAGCTGCTCTTCAAGAACTCGAGTGCGAATACTTATAGCTCGAGCTCCATTTGATTAATAATGGATCAATTATCGCTGTCATCTGAAGATCGGCTCATGCTGCATTGTGCACGAACACGCATGAATGAAGCGACTCAGCACGAGGTTATAAGATTGCTGAATGACGGCATTGATTGGGATTATATTGTGAGGAGTTCTACACGGCATGGTATTTCGCCTTTGTTATATCGGAACCTACGCATTTATAATGAGCTGAGTAAGGTCCTAAAAGCATTTACCGATGCCGGCATTGATGTCATCGTTCTCAAGGGCGCGGTCCTGGCGGAAACCGTATACAAAAACGTCGGGTTACGTGTGATCGGAGATGTAGATATGCTGGTGAAAAAAGATGATTTGTCCATTGCTAAAAAAGAACTCGCTCTGTTAGGATATAATCCAATGCAATGCGATCTTACACAATGGCATGCAGACCAGGGACGACTACTAACCCCTATGCATCTCCCACCTTATTGCAAGCAAGGGTTGTGGATCGAAGTCCACTGGCATCTCCAGACGCTTGCAAGTCCTTTCCGGACCGATATTAAAGAACTGCTTTAGAAAAATGGCGATACAGATAAGGAACGGAACGGTTTACGACCCTAAGAATGGGATAGAATGCGAAAAGGCGGATATTTTCGTTGCTGATGGCAAAATCGTAGACGAAATAAAACCGGATGAGATAATAGATGCTACCGGCAAGACGGTAATGGCAGGCGGGATAGACATACACAGCCATGTAGCAACTTATGGACTGAACTTAGCGCGATTTACGTTTGGCGTCCCCACCGTGGGGGCGATAGGATATATGTATGCGAAGATGGGGTATACGCATGTGAACGAGCCGTTGATGACCTTGAATACCGCAAGTTACGTACATCACGAACTCAGCAGTATACCCCTGGCGGACACATCAGCATTCCTTGTTCTCAGCTTATATGATATAGATAAAGAGATACGAGAAGGAGATAAGGCGAGTGTGAAAAACGCCCTACCACTTCTTTTGGACCTCACTAAGGCAATAGGCATAAAGATATACGATATACGGGTGAAATATGCAAAGAAAGGCTTCTTTTATCGTGGTATAGACGTTACGAAATGCTTAAAATTCTTTTATGACCTGGTCGAGGCGCCGAAGATTCTGTTGCGGACATATCCGGAGTTGTTGGACGAAGATACAAGCATTTTACGTGGCTTCCACATGGCTCATATCGGCTCGGGCATAGATGATGACGCGCGATACGAAGCGGCGATAGAGATATTAAAGAAGGGTGGCGCTGTTGATCTCGGTATTGTTAGTCCGTATCCGGATGAAGCCGTAAATATGCGGATTGGCTATGCTGCAGCAACAGAAAAGTTCATGAGTATGGATATTGGGTTAGAGCAGCCGTTGATATTTTCTGCAGTAAACGAGAAGAGGGAAGGGAATAATAAGTCACTGAGGTTTGCACTGGAAGCATTAGACTATCTGCAATTAAGCAACATCTCTTTTTCTACCGATAGCCCAAACGGATGCTTCTTTTCTTCCTATCCTATGGTATTCGCGTGGTTACTGAGTCGCGGGAATAGAAAAGAGCTGGCGGAAGAGACGGATGCTGAGTATTCGCTATACGAACTCGCAGAGATAACGAGGACGAATCCTGCACGGCAGCTCGGGTTAGAGAATAAAGGGCATTTGGGTATTGGCGCGGATGCGGATATCGCGATATATGATATAGATGAAAATACGGATGGAAGAGAGTTAGAGAAGCGGCTGGGTAATTGCTCGTTCCTTTTGAAAGGTGGAGAAGTGATAATAAGAGAGGGGGAATTGAATAATGATAGAGCGAAGAAGAAGACGCTTTATTTTGCGCCCGAAGTAAAAGAAAAGGCATACGAAAGTGAACTGATAGAGCGTATATGTAATAGGCGGTCGTTTAGAGCAGAGCATCTAAAGGTAGATGAATGCTTTTTTGAGTAGGTGAAGGTGTTTAGAAAAACAAAATAATTTCGCGTATTACCTCTATACCTCACTTAATCATTTTAAAATCAAATTTCTCTTCTAATAGCCTATTTAAATAGGCATAATTAGCTTGCACCGCACGAAAAAAAGGCTCTTTGGTAATTTACGTGGAACATATCTCCCTGATAATTCAAGCAAATAAG
>CAZOEM010000262.1:0-4666 GCA_964578735.1 uncultured Halobacteria archaeon
ACTCGTATGAAAAATTACTATGGCTGAATCCACAGCTTGTAATGGAAAGACCCTGGACATTGGTGACCCATATCTTCCTTCATGGTGGCTTCATGCATATCCTTTTCAACATGCTCGTATTCTTCTTCTTCGCTCCTACGTTAGAGCGGAAGATAGGAAGTGTAAAATTTCTGCTTATCTTCTTCCTTGCAGGAATTTTTGCTGGAATCGGCTGGAGTTTGACTTTTAGTCCTAACAAAGGTCAATTATTACTATTACATCAAAACCTCTTCGGGGTAGTGGGTGCAAGCGGTGCAATATGTGGGATAATGGCAACGCTTGCAGTGCTGATGCCGAAGATGAAGGTATATATCTTCCCTATCCCTATTCCGCTAGATATGTGGATCGTAGTTATCCTCTTCGCTGTTTATGATTTCCTTATGGTTGGATCAGGAGATACGATTGCGCACACAGCACATTTATCCGGGCTATTCTTCGGGTTATTTGCCGGCATGTATTTAAAGAGGTCGTGAATCACAAACCTTTATATATTCCGCTTCCCTATTTATGGGATATATCTCAAAAATGAGTGGGTGTGAAAGAAAGATGAGTGGAGATATAATGCTCTCGTTAAGAAAAGTTGCTTTGTTAGGTGCCATAGAGCAACCCATCAAATTATCATCGGGTAATTTTGCAGAAGCTATTAAATCCAGCTTACAAACCGCAGCAAGGCGACTACAGGAACTTGATAGGGAAGGGCTTGTACATAGGCGAATAACAGCAGATGGCCAATGGATAATATTAACAAAAAATGGCATAGAGCTACTAAAGAGAGAATGTTATGAATACCAGGAGCTTTTTTTTTCCACGCCGCGAATCGAGGTTGAAATCGGTGGACGGTTGATCTCAGGACTTGGAGAAGGGCGATATTATACGACACTTAAGGGCTATAAAAAGCAATTTGAGTCTAAATTGGGTTTTGCCCCCTTCCCAGGCACCTTGAATCTCAGCCTTGACTTGCTCTGTATTGTAGCAAGGAAGAAGCTGGAGGGGCGAATAGGGATAGAAATAGACCATTTTGAATCAGAAAACAGGTCCTTCGGCGGTGCCAAATGTTTCCCGTGTAAGATATTAGATGACAGTGCAGAAGGGGTTAAAAGTGCTGTTATCATTCCGGATCGCACACATTATCCTGAAGATATTCTGGAGATAATTTCGCCTGTTTATCTGCGTGGCGAACTTAATCTCAAGGACGGGGATGAGCTAAGGACAAGGGTGGTGGTCTGAATATGGGCGGCATAAGCATCCCGGAGTCGGTAAAACGGGGCATAGAGCAGGTGAAACAGGGTAAACTTGTATTGATATACGATGCGGAAGATAGAGAAGGCGAGACTGACTTTGTAATACCTGCCTCTTCTGTGACACCCAAAGAAGTCGCGTATTTTAGAAATACCGCCGGCGGTCTCATTTGTATTGCTATTCATCCTATTGCAGCGGAGAAGCTGGGTCTTCCACTCTTGAGCGATATTTTGATAAACGTGAATGATAAGTTTGCATCTCTAAGAAGATTAGTGGAAGGAAAGGGTGACCTTTCGTATGATAAACGGTCTTCTTTCTCTCTATGGGTAAATCATCGTGATACATTTACTGGTATAACCGATAGAGATCGGGCATTAACGCTAAGAAAGATAGGCGAAGCGGTAGATAAAGTATTAAATGCGGACGACAGCACATACAATTTTCACACGGAATTTCGAACGCCGGGACATGTATCTATATTACGTGCTGCGGATAGATTGCTAGACGAAAGAAGAGGCCAGACGGAACTTTCCGTGGCATTAGCGTTGCTTGCGGGTATATCTCCGGCAATGGTAATATGCGAGATGCTAGACAACGAAACAGGCGGTGCACTTCATAAAATGAATGCAAAAGCTTTCGCATCAGAACGGGGCATCAGTTTCATCGAAGGGAAGGAAATAATAGCGGCTTTTCAAGCTGTTTTGGGATAGTACCCTCTTCTACGATCTTAACACAAGGTATATTGCCAATCGAGCTTTTTGCTACTAAATTGGTGCAAAATTAACTATCTGTTGTTAAGAAAAAAGACTGCGTTTTTGTGGCAGCTTCTACCATGCTGAGTTTGCCTACCTATTCATCGAAAAATGGTTCTTCGCAGTCATCGAGGCAAGCTCAGTCCCGAGAACAAAAATGGCCTGCTTGTGCTCTTCTTTGCTCCGGTGTACCTGAAATGGAGTAATACCTAGCCCATTGTACTTCTCAAAATCCCAGCCTAACTCGCCATCCTCACAATATTTCTTCAATTGAGCCAATAACATGTGCAGATGCACTAGCTCTTCTTTTTTCATATTGGTCACGTGATATACCTAATGTCTTTAGCCCTATTTAAATGTATGAGTTTAAAGGTGTGAGTTTAAAGGTGAGACTGTCAACAATAAGTGCTTACAACACTTACCTGGCACCTGTAGTTCTTACTTCCACTGCCCATTTTTATAAAAACTTTAATACTCTTATAGGATTATTTCTAAATGCCGCTGTGGCTTAGGGGTAGAGCGGCTGATTCGTAATCAGCAGGTCGTGGGTTCAAATCCCACCAGCGGCTTTGTACGTTAACTTTAAAATTGGCGACTGGACGGAACATGACTATAAATTAGCATTAAAGAAACTCTTGGTTTTTCTCGAGAAGGACAACGAGGTATCGTGGATAAGAACAACATACAGGGGCGGGAATAAGTTACCGGATGAGCTACTGACGGAAGACGAAGTAATGAAATTGATAGAAGTTGCCGGGCATCCACGCGACAAAGCGTTTCTTGCAGGGTTATATGAATCAGGCTGTCGAATCTCAGAAATAGGCAATCTGAAGATAAGCGATATATCCTTTGATAATTGTGGTGCAGTAGCGATAGTAAGCGGGAAGACAGGTATGAGAAGAGTGAGACTGATCTTCTCAGCGGTATATCTCGCTTCATGGTTAGATATTCATCCTGGTAGAGACAATCCAAAGGCTCCCCTTTGGATCGGCGTGGGCACGGTAGGTAAAGGAGAAGCGATGAATTATTCTGCATTCCGAGCTCTTCTGCAACGAGTAGCAGAAAAAGCGGCTATAAAAAAGAAGGTTAATCCTCATAATTTCCGGCATAGCCGTTCAACACTCTTATCAAAGCATCTCACAGAAGCTCAAATGGATCAGTATCTCGGTTGGGTGCAAGGCTCAAAGATGCCGTCAATATATGTGCATCTTAGCGGTAGGGATGTTGATGCAGCACTGCTGAAGCTACAAGGAGAGGAAATAGAAGAAGCGAAGGAAAGAACAAAGTTAGTGAAGAAAAACTGCGTGCGATGCGGCACGGAAAATGCACCAACGTCTAAGTTTTGTCATAGATGAGGGATGGCGTTGGGTTTGAGCACGGTAATAGAGCAAGAAGAGAAAAATATGCAAGTGATGATGCAATTCTTTGAGTTGATAAAAGAGGACACAAGAGTAATAGACTATATGAAAACTTTTTTGGAAGGAACCGATAGAAATGTAGGCGAGAGAACTTAGAAGTAACGTTATCGGAAACGGCGCTTAGGGAGAAGCTTAGTGTATTAAAATATTGGGAAATGTAGAAGATGGAAAAAGAGATTATAGATATTACGCTTGCAATAGTTCAAATAGCAATGGAGAGGCGATAAATGACATACCTTTCATAAAGGCTGGGATTCGCTCAATCCCTCCAGAGTACGAAATAAAAACCTTTTTTGATACTGCAATTTCCTATTTTGGGAAAAATGAGTTACCTTTAACTTATACGGTGAAAGTTTCATATTCTGGGGGATTAGGGCCAGCCACAAGAAAAAAGGAACAAATAATGGATTTATCCGCATTCAAATCTGTTTATATAAACATGAAAGGGATGCATGAACTTGTAAAAGAAGTTGAAAAGCTGGTTAAATACAATGAAGAGGTAAAGCAGAACTTGAAGAAAGTAGCAGATAACTTAGCTAATGGCGTTTGGCTCAAGAATCCAGAGTTTTTGATGACTGGTTTACAGTTAGAACCAGAGTTATGGAAGTCTGTTGCATTGGCAAAACTAATTGAATTTAAGATGCTGTGGCTATCGGTTTATGGTGGGGAGCAAAAAAAACTTGTAAATCCATTTTTCGCAGAGTTGAAAAATAATTTTGCCATAATTGGGTCGCAAATTCTGATTATTGCTTCCAGTGCTCCTTCCAACGCTCCATCTGAACTAACGAATCACTTAGTTGAAGTTGCGGTTAAAATGTCCGAATTAGGAAGAGCACGTTTTTATATTGACGGAGGCAGATCAGTTAATGCTTTTGATGCGCTTGGAGATCGCATCATAAGTCTTATAGATGAAACCATAGAACAAATCGGGGTACAGGGCGCCGCTTCATATAACAGCGAATAAAAGGCTATGGTGCTACGCACCTTTGCATGGGCGAAATGAGTGAAAGGTGATATTGTCAAGCACTCCAGCACCTTTTTCTCTCTCCAAGCCTTTGCCCACAGCGCCTATTCCGCCTTATCCTTCTGGGCGATATTTTCAAACTCTTCACGCTCTATTCATGGGTGTTCGGTTAAGGAGATTTGTAAGTCTATTCTATTTAACACCAAAATCCAGGGTAGTTTCCTATAACACAGTAAATTATCGTTTTCTATTTA
>CAZOEM010000263.1:0-4659 GCA_964578735.1 uncultured Halobacteria archaeon
GGTTGGAGCGAGGTATGCAATCGCAGTAAACAACGGAACTTCTGCTCTTCTGACTGCCCTACTTGCATTCAGGTCTAAGCTGGGGAATATAAGAGTAGGTGTGCCGACCTTTACTTTCATAGCATCGGCAAACGCAGCTTCGGAAGTAGGTAGCACCATCAGGCTCATCGACTGTAACAAGAGAACATGGAACATTGAGAAGGACCTTGTACCTTCTGACATAAACTTACTTATGACGGTGGATATCGGAGGCTTGCCCTGTGACTACAATTCACTGAAAGAATTAGAAGTTCCAATAATTGCTGACTCTGCTGAGAGTGTAGGAGCAAAGTATAGGGGAAAACTGGTAGGGGGTCAGGCAGATGTACACTGCTTCAGTCTCCACAGAGCCAAGATAATAACAACAGGGGAGGGAGGAGTAGTAACTACTAACAACAAGGAACTCTATGAGTTGATGAGGGCGTTGGGAAATCATGGGTATGACCCGACCAAGAAGAAGTGGGAGTATAAACACATAATGAGAGCATTTAATTTCAGAATGACAGAACTGGAAGCTTCCATAGGGATCGCACAACTAAAGAAACTGGACAGATATGTTAATGAGAGACGGAAGAAAGCAAGTATCTACAAGGAGATGATAGGAGAACTGGCAGAATACCAAGAAGAGCCGGAAGACTGTATAAATTCTTACTTCTTCTTCGGTATACTCATCGATAAGGATCAGGATTGGTTTTGCGAAGAGATGCTAAGGGAAGGGATAGAGGTTAAGACATGGTCTCCAGTGCACAAACAGAAACCTTATACCCATTTGGGGAGCAATTTACCCAATGCGGACTGGGTATCCAGCAAAATAGTTTTATTACCCATACACAACAAACTGAGTGAAGAGGACACAGTGCATGTAGCTGAGACGGCAAGGAGGTTGCTTGAATGATGAGTGACACATGGGGCAGGAAGGAATTATTCGATGGTGGAATTAAGGAAACACAAGAGAGAGTACGAGGAGATAGCCCGAGTTCAAAAACAAAAGTTTTCGTAGATTGGAAAAGAGAGGAGAACTATAGAAGAGATATTCAGAAGGAGAACTATATGTGGGAGGTAAAATGACGTTTATCGCAGGCATTGTAAGCAGGAATGGAATACTAGAAAACACATCAAGACAACGATTTTTGGATTCTTTCACAGCGATGAAGACAGAGTTGCCGTGGCCCACAGAGATAAGAGAAAACAGTAAGTACACTCTTGCCATAGCCGGTTTCCCACACATGTGGCAAGGTCCCAAGATGCTGTCTGGTAAAAACTATGATGCTGTCGCAACAGGAGTACAATGGAGAAAAATTCCTGATAAGAGAACAGCTTTGGAATACCTGACAAGCGTACTGCTAACCGAAGATTGCGAAATCGGGAATTACTTCGATTATTTTAGTTGTGCGATTATTGATAATAATAGTGACCGCTGTATTCTTGCAACAGACCCTTTGGGAATGAGCCCTGTGTTATACAAGTTAAATAATGAAGTTTTAGTGTTCTCCAGTCACCAATCTTTCTTGAGGAGATATTTAGGCCAAGATATTGAAATCAATTGGCAAGCAGTTTTTGAACGCTTGACTATAAGAGAGATTATTGGAAACAAGACCCTACTTAGGAATGTAAGCGTTTTATCGCCAGGCAGCAAATTGGAAATGTGTCAGAATAAATCACAAATTATTCAGTATGTAATATTCGACAATGTTAATATAAAGAAAGAGATGACGCTGGACGAGGCAACCAATCTAATTTTTGAGCATGTAAAGAAAAAGATGGAAGGTTATTCAGAGTTATCATCAAAAGACTTCGCCAGTTTTTTGAGTGGCGGTTGGGACACCAGATTCATTGTCTCGTTCTTAGCTCGTACAGGAAAGCTTGCAATGACATATACTACGCAGCAAGGCGGAGCAAGGTTCAAGAGTCGCCTCATATCAGAAAAGAAAATTGCAAAAGAAGTTGCGAATTTCTTTGAGGTTCCCAACCAATATGTATCTCCCCCATCAAAAACCGAAAAAAGTAGAAACGATTGGTTAAGAATAATGGATTATGTTACAGGCGCTCATAGCTGGAGTTTTGCAATGACTGAGAGGCTACCATACGATCGTTTTATTTTGGCAGATGGTTTTTATGGAGATGGGTGGTTAATCTCGCGACATCTTACAGTGCAGGGAATTTGGAAATGTATTGTTGACAAAGACCGAGACACTGCAATCAAAATGATTCATTCAAGATACCTTAATGGATTTAGGCCGTATATGTTACCGATAAAAGCTTGGGAAAAGGTCATCAATCCTCAGTATCTTAACGAATTTGCTGAGTCATTGAAACGTGAAATTGCTGAAGGGATACATGATATCCATGGTGAGAATTTTGTTAGCCCATGGATGTTCAAAAATGATGGACGGAGAGGGGCAAATTGCTTACCAAGACTAATTTTTGGAAGGAAAGGAAGTGTAATTCTGCCGTTTTGCGATTTTGAGTTTATCCAAAAAGCACTTTCCATTCCCATAGAATACAAGCTTAACCTCTCACTATATAATGCTTTGCTGGAAAGAAGCAAACCGGGACTATCAAGTATAGCTTCTACAAATACAAAAGATGCCGATAAATTGAAGCCATACTTGGTTAATAGGGGGGCTCAATTATGGCTGGGTCAAATGGGCAGTAGGATAAGTATGATAATTATGATACTAGAACGCTATCCAAGACTCTATAGAATAGGAGAAGGCGTATGGAAACTGGTTTTTAGAACCAGCGACAGTGCTTGGGCTAAGGAAGTTATTACAAATCCACCGCTTCTATTTATGGATATATTAACGCCAGAACTAAAGCAGGCTATAGAGAATGGTGATGTAGCATACGTTAGAAAGCATCGTTCCTTTCTAGAAGACATTATACTTCTTAATTCTTTTCTTGCTGGGGAGGGAATTTAGGGAATGCTATTATACAAACCTTCTTAAAAACCTTTTTATTACGGTAAGATTTATTCCTAACCTTTTTTCTATTTCAAGGATGAGCATGATGTCTTCATCGTCAAAACTCTTCGTTAAGAGTAACAAAAGAGTGTATACAACTATGAATAATATAAAAAGTACGAGCAACATCCAGAAAGTAACCATCAAAAGGTTCTTACCAATATAAATTATAAAGATAACACCAATTGATATAATTATAGATTTTAGATAATTTCTTGTGAACGGGTGTATTGCTGAGAATTGATAGACACTTAGTGAAACAATGATAGCCAGTATAAAGCATGTAGAAGCAGAAGCAATAGCTGCACCGACTATTCCCAGTGAAGGAATTAGAATAATGTTTAAAAATATATTCGCAAATCCACCGATTAAGTAAGCATGCATTATAACCTTAGGTTTGCCTATGGCTATTAATGTATGGTAAAGAGGACCTAAAAGAGGGTTTAAAAACAACCCAAGAGTCAGAATTTGCAAAGCAACCGCCGCACCAATATAACGAGAGCCAAACAACAAATTCAATACAACATCGGGAAATAAAAATAATACAAAGAAAATTGGCAAGGTCCCCATGAAACACCATTTTGTTGAAATTGCATAAGCTCTTCTCAGTTCTTCCATTTGATTCTTACTATAGAATTGTGTTATAAGAGGGGTATAAAGAAAACCCAGAGAATTTAAAATGATTGGAAACAGATTTGCCAATGGCAACGCCGCATTATAAAGCCCGACTTCATCTGGCGTTCTGAAATAACCGAGCATCAGCGTATCCGTCCACAAAAATAGCATCATGAGCATGCTCACTGCAAGAAGAGGAACGGAAAAGATTAGCAATTCCTTTGTCATCGGATTGGTGACACTGCTACCACTTCTTATTGACAAAGGGTGTTTCTTCATCATGTATATCACAAAAACCACACATGTAATCGCAATTGATGCAAGGTATGCATATATCACGCTGAGAAAAGACAGCCCAAACAGGACGACTGTGATTAAAAAGAGAATAAAAAGGATATTCCTTAAGATGTTTTGGAAATATATGTTGGGCTCTACTCTCTCAAAGCCTCTGAAGATTGCTATAAAAACAGTGATTAAAACGGTGAAAGGGATTGCAATTGAGAATATTTTCAATGGTGTGGACAGATCAGGAGTATGAAATAGGCTTGTTGAAATAAAATCAGAGGCGAAGAAAGAGATTACAGCGAATGAAATGCTTGCAATAATAGCGATTTTTATTGATGATGAGATGATACCTCTTACTTTTCCTTCTTCATTCTTTCCTCTGAAGTAGGCGATGTATCTCGTAGAGCCTTCACTCAATCCGAGTGTGGATATTGTAACAAAGATGCTCATTACGGTGAGTGCTAAGCAGTAAATACCGTACCCGCTTTGTGTTATGTATCTGACGAGGATGATCCTGCCAGTGAAGCCAAGGAGCATACCAATGATTGTGCCGATAAAAATGATGCCAGTGCCTTTTGCTATTTTCTGCAGGCTTTGATTAACGATTTCGGACATGTTTCTTTTTTAACCACAGATTACACAGATTTATTTTCAAAACAATCTTTTATTTAAGGCTTCCAAACCTTTAACCATTCTACTCTCTCTAAAAAGTCCGTGCACGATTCTGAACTTCCCAGAAAGTGGTAGATAAATATAT
>CAZOEM010000264.1:0-4640 GCA_964578735.1 uncultured Halobacteria archaeon
ATAGGGTCATGGTAATACCTTATACTCTACTGGTATATATATTCTAGTTGAAATCTGGGTATAATAAAACTTTTAGGTGTAGAATATCTACCAAAAATGATGGCATCCTCGATGATTCTGTATATTTGCAATATTTGAGTTACCCTTTAATTTGGAGAGGATACGATATAACCTACATTTGTGAAGTGCTCTTTGGGAGTGAGTAATAAAACCACGGGATCCGTGTAATCTTGTAGGTATAAGAGGAGGAAGAAAATGAAATATATGAATAGAAAAGCGAAAAAGAGAGATGAAGAAGACGAAGACCCGCTATCAGGTATTGCAAATCTCTTCGACGTGGCAATGGTATTTGCACTTGGGTTGATGGTGATGCTGCTATTGTATCTCAGCATGTCCGAAGTTTTAACACAAACCGATATGACAATCATTAAAAATCCTGGACAGCAGAACATGGAAGTAATCGTGAAACAGGGCGAGCGAATAGAAAAGTTGGATATGAAGAACGAGACGGTGCAAATGGAGATTATCGGGGAAGTAGGAACAATATATAGGACAGAAGGTGGTGGAATGATATATGTGCCGACAAACATGACGGAAAGTGTAAAATGAAGAACAGATATCATGACACTACTTTAAATCTGTGTTAATCTGCGTTAATCTGTGTCTTAAAAATCCTTGGAAAATGATACATACTGTTCTGGTAAATTATTATTTGTGAGTTCCCTAATCTCTTCCATTCTTGGAATATTCCCAATACAAAGTGTAAATAGGATACAAATACTAAGATTTTATATAGGATGACCTCCTTTTTCTTTTTTGACTTACTTCATTTACATAGATAGGCGGTGAGATATATACAGATGAATATCGTTTTGTTTGGCCCACCGGGCTCGGGAAAAGGAACGCAGGCGAAACTGCTGGCGGAAAGATATGGCGTACCGCACATATCGACAGGGGACATATTACGCGAAAATATTAATAAAGAGACGAAACTAGGACTTGAAGCCAGGACCTACATGGACAGAGGAGAATTACTACCAGACGACGTATTGATAGGGATAATAAAGGACCGCTTATCACAGTCGGACTGTGCCTCGGGATTCCTGCTTGATGGTTATCCGCGAACGTTACCACAGGCAGAAGCGTTAAGCACGATCTTGACTGAGCTGGGCAAGAACCTGGACGTTGTGCTCAATATAGACGTACCAGAAGAGGAATTGCTAAAGCGGCTTGCCGGTAGAAGGATGTGCGTCTGTGGTGCGAGTTACCATATCTTGTTTAACAAACCGAAGCAAGAAGGTATCTGTGATCTTTGCGGTAGCAAGCTTTATCATCGTGACGATGACAAAGAAGAAGCGATTATGAATCGTTTGGACGTTTATAAGGATCAGACACAGCCGTTGATAGACCATTACACGCAGGCGGGTGTGATGTTAACGATAAATGGTGCGGCGGATATAGGTGATGTCTTTAACGAAATTTGCAGGTTGCTTGATGATCTCAAAAGCGGGATATAAATGTTGCTCCAACATTAGAATGAATATACGGTATCCAGTTCCGGAATGATCACCTCAATATCTTCGCCTTTAACAAGCTCTGCAAAGACCTCGGGCCGCTCTGTATGTACCGGAAACAGGAGTTTTGGATTAATCCGCTCAATCAGCTCTTTCAACTCCGGTCGGGACGCGTGACCGGAAACATGAGACCGGACTATCCGTTTCCTGAGCTTATTACAATTCGGATTGCTACATCCGTCCGGAACAGGCGTCTTGCCTAACTCATACCCGATACCAAAGGTATCCAACCAATTAATGAAGCGCTCCTCGTCCAGTTCCATCTCGTCACTGAACGGTTCGCACTGTGCCCTTATATATCGAGACCCCAATATCTTCCCATTCTCATCTGCCAGGTCGAACAGTTGCCCTAAGTCGTAATAGGAAAGCATCAGGACGTAATCGCTTGGGTTCGACTTGAGCTCATCAGCCACTAGGCCGTTATTATAATGGCTGGAATCCTGTGTCCACGTATCTTTATCTATGGAAAAGCCATACTCATGCTTATACTGCGCGTAGTCAGTAGGCGAATAAATGCAGCTCGCCTTACGCTTGAGAAATACCTTGACCGATTCAGGCAACGGTGTCTGCCCCAGCTTGTTCAAGACGTACGCGAGCCTCGCGTTTATGACAAATGTCCGACCACACGATTTTGCCGCTTCATTGATTGTCTCGTACCGGGTGGTATCTTTCCAGCTAAAATCTACGAGCACCAGACCGTCCGTTTCGGCTATCTCGCTCGCTATCTTGGCGCGGACCGTCTCCTCGGTGAGCGAGGACTCGGATTCTATCCGGGTGCCCTCGCAGATCATGATGTTTATTCCCGCCCCCACCGCCCGAACGTAATCCTCGATTGTTGTGTCCTGGGTCCCGTGGAACCGAATGTCACCGGTATAGAGAATCTTAAACGGCTTGCCATTAACATCACACGCCAGGACGTAACTTGCAGCTCCTGGTACTGAATGATCTACCGCGAGCATAGTGACCTGAAATGGTCCGATGTCCGTCACCTCGCCATCCGCCATGACCCTGCAATTCCGTACCCGATCCTCCTTATGCACGATTTTTGGGCTGCCTGCTAATGCACCGGTCTTGTTGAACGCGATACCGGACCCTTTTGACCGTATCGCCTTCGACTTGAAGTTTGTAACATCGTCTATTGCCTCAACCAGTGTACGCGTAGCCTCAGAGCAGTAAAGCGGAATTGCGTGGTGAAGAAATCCTATGTCGCCTGTGTGATCCAAATGGGCATGGCTAAGGAGTATCCCATCAATGTAACTTCGACCGTGCTTTTGGATATAGTCATCATAAGTGACGAGCCCCGGAACCTTCAGCATCGCAGAATCTGATGCGATTAGCCTGTTGTATGCTGCATTTGATAGGTCCTCCATACCCGTGGGCCGGATCAGATCAGCCCGATATATCCCAGGTATCATGGGTAGGACGCCAATAGTGAGTTTGTCCTTCAACTCTGTATTAGAGCGCACGTTCAGGAACTCCGCGAAAAACTCTGAGGCAAACCCCATTCGAGTCCCGAAGTCCAGCAACAAACGAGAGCCCTGGTGTTCCACGATGATCTTGTTGCCTCCGATCTCACCAACACCGCCATAAAAAGTTATCCCTACCATTTTTCTATTGTATACTCTTGTGGTCTGATAAATAAATAGAATAAGCAACTATGTTATAAACGGAAATGTTAGGTAAGTTAAGCAGCTCGTTGAAGGAATCGATACGGAAGATAGCGAAGGCGAAGCGGATAGATAAGCGAACGGTGGATGAGCTTGTGCGTGACATACAGCGGGCATTGATACAGGCGGATGTTAAGATTTCATTGGTGAAGGTGCTCTCAGACCGCATAAGGGA
The DNA here is from genome assembly GCA_964578735.1 of uncultured Halobacteria archaeon. GTDB lineage: Archaea > Halobacteriota > Syntropharchaeia > Alkanophagales > Methanospirareceae > Methanophaga. The sequence continues at coordinate 3,417 of CAZOEM010000264.1, forward strand.
GCGCAGTTTGAAGGAGAAGATGGTTTTGAACCCGCGCGAGCATGTGATTAAGGTGGTATATGAGGAGCTGATAAACATTATAGGTAAGGGCGTTGAGGTCCCTTTAAAGCAGCAGAAAATAATGATGGTTGGCTTGCATGGCGCCGGGAAAACGTCTTCATGCGCGAAACTGGCACGGTATTACCAAAAGAAGGGCTTAAAACCCGCGGTTATCTGTGCCGATGTGTACCGACCCGGGGCATCTGACCAGTTAAGGCAATTGTGTGATAAAATCGGCGTTCCTTTCTATGACGGTCCGCAGGGAGATAGGAATGTCCTGCGGATAGTAACTAGCGGTGTGAATGAGTTTGATAAGTATGATATTAAGATAATCGATACTGCGGGCAGGCACGCACTTGAGTCGGAAATGATAGAGGAGATAAAGGAAATAGAAAAGGCAACAAAGCCTGAACAGCGGTTCATTGTTCTGGATGCGAGCATAGGGCAGCAGGCATCGGTGCAGGCGAAAGCATTTAACGATGCTGTTGGGATTACGGGCATTATAATTACTAAGATGGATGGCACAGCGAAAGGCGGTGGTGCGCTTTCTGCAGTCGCCGAAACGGATTCCGGAGTAGCATTTATTGGCACTGGTGAGACGGTAGATGACTTTGAGAAATTTGAATCAGACGGTTTCATCTCGCGTCTGCTGGGGATGGGCGACATAAAAGCATTGATAGCAATGGCCGAGGAGAGCTTAAAACCCGATGATGTAGATGTGAACATCTTGAAGGGTAAATTCACGTTAAAAGATTTGTATATGCAGTTAGAAGCATTGAAAAAGATGGGCCCGTTTAAAAAGATAATGCAGATGCTGCCTCTGGGTGGGCTTGGTGTAGACATCAATGATGACATGTCACAAATAACAGAGGATAAATTGAAGCGATTCAAGGTGATGATGGATTCGATGACGGAAGAAGAACTGACCGAGCCGAAGATAATAAGCGGGTCCAGGTTAAGAAGAATTGCGCGTGGCTCGGGCACGAGTACTGCAGAGGTAAACGAATTGATAAAATATCATCGTATGATGCAGAAGATGATGAAGAGTATATCCACAGGTAGAGGGAATATGCCGATGATGAAGGGGATTTCGATGGGTAATATGATGAAGAAAATGCGTTAGGGAACTCCCAGTAAATAGTTTACCAATTTTGATAATTATCATACAAAGACACAGATTTCACA
>CAZOEM010000265.1:0-4633 GCA_964578735.1 uncultured Halobacteria archaeon
GCCCCACTGGAAGATTCACATCATATCCTGCAAAAATCCCTCTTCGCACTTTGCTCATAATCGAACTAGTCAAATCTCTCACTACATAAAACATACCTGCCCAAGAAGATAGAATTCTTGCATAAAGCTTATCCCCATCTTCTCGTTCGCGACCATAGGCTAACCGACGTAATTCATTCACTCCAACATTGCCCAATGTGTTGATAACCATAACTGCCACAAAAGCACTTGCCGTCCGTTTCATTGCTGCTTTTTGTTCCGCGGGTCCTTTTTTAATATGTGCAGTATCCATCATAGAACGAGCCAACATATTGTATGCTTGATTAGTATATGAACTGAACTGTGTAAATAGTTTCTCTATTGGTGTGCCTCTTGAAAGAGAAGAACGGTGCTCGGCGGCAAAAGTCGGTTGCGTTCTATTCGTAGCATAATCAGCATATCGATAAGCTGCTTTCATTTTATCTTCTGCTGTCATTTGTTTGATATCCGAATCTTTCATATCCAATGCTTCTTTTAATGTTTGTGATAATTTTCCAGATTGAAATTCATCAAGAACTTGCAAAACAGCACCTTGCATCCCTGGTGTAACAGTAGCCTGATCAAACCATTTGATACCGCCCATCATCCGTTCTGGCATAGTGGCTTTACCCTTGAATAACCGTTTTGCCGCCCTTCCTTTGACTTGCGCAACTTCTCCGACATCCCGGCTAAATCCGGCTTCAACACGTTCAAGAAACTCCGGGGAATATAATTTATGACGTTCTATCATTTCTTTACTCTTGGCTACATAATCAGCCATTCCCCGGATTAAATATCCAGGTTTTACATAAACAGAATATCCAGAATAAGAAAGCGGTTGTTTTATCATAACAAATGGATTCAAACCCAAAATAGCAGTAGACATACGTGCTCGCAATTTTGTTAATGCCTCTTCAAAATCTGTATAATTTTTCCATTCACCAGCAATATCACGTAAACCTTTATCTATTTCATTCCATGTTTCCTTTCCATAGGAAAGTACCATACTTTTCTTGTATGCTGGATTATATAAGAGCTTACTCGCATTGCTTAATGGCATCTCAAGCCCGACATAAGCTGAAGCATTCATTACTGATTCATTTATCGCCTTCGTAAGACCATGAATATAAATTGGTTTCTTAACACGTTGGCGCCGTTCAAGCATTCCCTTCTTAACACCAATTCTTGTCCATGTACCCTTAAATATTTCAAGAGCTGATTCTTTTTCTATATCCTTCCCTCTGGAAATTGGCATAACATCTTTCGGAAAATAATTCTCTTCCAATCTAAGACTATAGCCATTTTTTTGTTTGAAGATATCATCAAGTGCTTTACCTTGATTGTCAAACAAATTCCGCACTGGCTTTCCCGCAAAGGCCAATTCTGCTTTTGTCATACTTGCTAAGAGTTTATTTAATTCTTCTTCACTAATCGTAAACTTTTGATTCGCATCAGGCCCATATTTGAAACCGACACCCGCTTCTATCATAGACTCTCTATTATCCTGGTTCTGTGCGTGATTATAAATCTCCATGCGCTCATTGCGGGTAAGATTAAATCGGCCAACTTTTACCCTTTCATCAAGCCATTTGCCGACATCTTTTTCTTTAAATCCTTCCGCCTCAAGATCGGCTTGGAAATTCTTGAAAGCATTCTGCCTGTGCCGCAATTGTTCTCTTATTCCATCTTTAACACCCTGGAACAATACCTTATCAGCAGTGCTGTTTTTGCCCGCTATCATTTCAATAATTAAATCATAATGGAAATGTCGTAACCCGAAAAAGTTTTTAACCTTTTTTCCTACTGACTTTGCTTTATCTGCTGCTGACATTTTAGAAGTTACTTCATCAGTTAATATTCCTTTCGCCGGTCGCATTTCTTCTATCCCCGAAGCAAGAACTTTTTCAGCTCTTCGTATTTCTTTTCCTACACGAATGCGTTGTTTCAATCGTTCAAGATGAACATGGTGCATAACTGCATCGTGTATATCGTGTAGCTCGTCAACGGTTATTTCATTCAGATTCTTTTTATCGAGTATTGCCAAACTATTTTTTACACGATCAGGGATTTCCGCTTCTGGATTATTTTCAAAATATTGGCGTGTCTTTTCTAATCGCCGTATAGTTTTCTCACGTCGCCGCACTAAATCGAGTCCTTCAATAAGTTCACGGATTGGCTTTGCTTGGCCTTCTGACATGTGATCTAATTGTTTGCTTACAGCTTTAAAATCCCGAATAATCTTATTAACTTCTGCACTCGTTTCTTTGCGAATCTTAGCTTTTTCTTTTGCTTCTTTGGCTATGACTGCCCGTTCTTTAACACCCACCTCTTTACCGACTGTATATGCTTTCCCAAGAGCACGTTTGCCAGTTCCTACTTGCACTTCTTGTAACAGATTTTCGATTGTTTCTTTACGTGCCTCTTGGCGCATTTCTGCTTCCTCGGTAACAGGCTTTCTTTCGGGGGGAATAGCTTTTTCTTTCTCTGCCTTGACAACCGGTTTCTTTTCAACTCTTTTTTCCCATTTTCCACCTAAAACTTTTTTAACTAATTGGATACCTTCTTGACTAATTGGTTCTTTTAATTTAAAAGGGCCGTAATCCTTTGTGACTTCTTCTAATAATTTAGAAGCTAATCCTATTCTTTGAGATGTTGGTGTAGTAGCTACCGTATAAATAAAAGGTTTTCCGTCTTCAATTTTGAATTGTACGGCTGATTCAGGAAAACTAATAATTTGCCCTTCTTTATCCAAAGAATGAACTAAATATCGGATCATACCATCTTTTTTTTGCCATTTCTTAACTATAAACTGATGTTTTGTACCTTTCAATTCACCTTTGGGAGTAACAAAAGTATAAAAATCGTTATTTTCACCAATCAGTTTTTCTTCGCCATATACAAATTTTGTAACTTCCGTATTTGGTTCTCGAAGAATTAATTCAGCCGCAACTTTAAATTGTTTAATTCTTTCTTTCTCAGTCTTGACAGCCAGTTTCTTTTCACCGATACTTAATGCGGCAGGGGGTTTTTTAATGACTGATATTACCTGGCTGATCGGCGACACAGACGCTTTCATGTTTGATAAATCTGTCCGGAGGCTTTGGAGGCTGCGAGCTAACGGAGGATTAGAGGAAATTACTTCTGAAAGGCTTTCAGATATATGGTCTAAAGCTTCGGTTGTCTCTGAGGATAAAGCGAAGGCTTTCGCTGCGTCAAAGCTTTCCGCCTGAGCCTTCTCATAATACTCAAAACTTATATCCACTAATTCATCTGTAATTTTACCTATCTCTTTTTGTTGCTCAACCGTATAGCTTTCCCGGTTTTTTGCAAGCTCTGCATCTACCTGGCGTATCACTTTATAAAAGCTATGCCCCGCCCCCTCAAAGTCAGCCCTGTAAGTATCTTTATCCGTGATCTGTACTTCATAAATTGCATCGTTAGGCGCTTTCAGATTAATCAACACACTTCGCCAACCCACCGGGGAAGGATAGTCGTAAGTGTTCTTGACCTTTACGACATTCTCATCTTTCGCAACTTCCTGTATTTTGGCCTTCAGGTCTTTAGCGGTTTCCACAACAACAAAGGCGCCTTGGACATCGGCAATCTGTGAAGCATCACCTTTATAATCTATTTCAATCTTCTGCTCTGCTCTCTCACGCTTCTTCAGGTCTTCACGCATAACAACTTCTGCTTTGCCAAATACCCTGGCTATCTCTTGAGTTTTCTTTTCTATTTCTGCCTTGGCTTCGTGAGTTAAGCGGTATATTTCCTCAAGGTCTTGAGACGGTTGTTTTATGCCTGTATCTATCTCCGCAACAATCCCTGGGCCTTTAACTGTTGGCCCCGCTCCCGCTACAGCGCTGACAACTGTTCCGGGAAGCATAGTAACACCAAAAGATAGCAGAGATTGATTGAATGTTTCCCATAGTCTGTCCACGGCTTCTTGTGTAGTGATACGCCCCTGTAGTGCAATCCTTTCTTTCCCTTTAACATCTTTCTCTTGAAGCAGTTTGGTTAATTCCCGCGCAACCTCTGTCCCGACGATGGTAACAGATTCTTGAGCTACCTCTTGACCGGCTTCTTTGACAACACCAAACACCCCATTCATGGCAGACCGGCCAAGATGCTTCAGCACATCGCTTTTTATAACATTTGCAATACCACGTTTTAAAGATTTATTGAGGATTTGTTTTATGCCTGGGATAGTTTTTAGTATGCCTCCAATCTGTAAAACTTCTATCCCTGAGTTCACCACACCCACACCGATAGATGACCATTTAGCTATCTCCGGGTCTATCCCTTCTTGAATCATTTCGATATAACAAAGACCGGCCTCTATCTTCATGATATGTTGTGCTGAACCGGTAGTCATCCCGACACCAAACCCTGAAGCAAAAGCACCAGGTAATGTAAATATTTCTTCGGGAGCCGCAGTTAGGGGCGGAACTTGCCCAATAGCTGCTGCCATTCCCATTGTCCCAAGCCCTGTTGCAACACCTAGTTGAGCTCCCTTCTCCATACTCTTCAGCATGATGGGTAACATCCGACCGGCACCGCCAAGAGCTTCAAAGAATAGCCCGACTTCTTTTCGTCTATCTATATCAATACCGGCTTG
>CAZOEM010000266.1:0-4605 GCA_964578735.1 uncultured Halobacteria archaeon
AAGTAGCCAATAATGTACTGAAACTATGTTAATAATATCCTTTTTCTCGTGAAAACCCCTGTAATCGGGTGGTTATAAAATGGAGCTAAACAAATACCTTTATTTTAATACCCGGTTCTCTTTTTCCTATTACTGTTATTTCCAGATCAATACTATCACTACCGCCAATAGTGGTAGCGACTATCTTTCCAGAATAAACACCGCTAATAGCATCTGATGGTATATTAATGCTCACAAAAAACTTCTCTGAACCGTTCAGTGGAACTTGAACCGTGCTCGGTGTGAGGATAATATTGCTTGCGTCAATCAGATCACCAGTTGGTGTTTCTAACGATGTTGGTGTTAACAAGACCCATTTGGAAACATTAGAAGTAGCTAATGATTTCTCTGTGGTAGGCAGTGCAGAAAGAATATAGTCAGGTTCGCCACCAATAGACGACTCTTCATAGACAAGATAATGGGTGCCGTTGTATTCGGCATAGAGGTCTTTATTGATGATGAATTTTTCTCCTACTGTTGGTGGATCGCTCACGTTAAAGGTTTTTTCTATTTTCTCGCTTGCATTTACTGTTTCATTCCAGATATCAGGGATAAGCGTGATTACACTTTGTCCAGCAACGACTTCAACTGTTGTCTCGGCCTGACGACTGAATAACGTCCCGGATGGAGTTGTGCCTGTTGCTGCGGCATCAATTTTGTAGGTACCAATTTGCCCGGTGTTAGTGAAGTAATTGGCATAAACACCGTCGTTTGCTGCAATATCGCCATGCCCGCCATCATCATATAGGACAAGTGTTTCAGTAGAGCCATCGGGCATAGTAATATCTGCATTTACTGTTGCTCCCGTTATTGGCAATCCGCCTTCAGTAATGCTGGCGATTGTTTTTATTACTTCGTCTTGGTTATACTTATCCTTATCTGTTGATAAATACAAGTTTAGGGTGGATATTGCCTTTACAGTTGCGGTAAATTCTTCGCCTTCTGGGGGAACGTCAACGCCAGTAACTTCCATTGTCCATTGGCCAGGATCAGGGTCTGTTACTCGATAGAAGGTATAGGTTGCCTCTTTAACATACTCTATATTCGGGTCTGTTGCTGCCACAGCGGGATCTATTTTAGTCCCGTCTGGTTTGTATAGCACTAAGTCAAGATCACTTCCGCCCCAGCTTATACGGAAAATTGCTTCAAAAGCATCTTCAATTGGAGCAAATATCTGTTTTATCTGATCTTTAAAAATTTGTGATACCTGTTCGAGAATAGTCTGCCAGCCAACTACTTTTCCAACGATAGACTCATAAATTTCTCTTAACTGGTCTGAAGTTGCGGCATGGTAATATTTACCGCCTGTCTCTGTGGCGATATGTTCCAAAAGGGCTTTATCTACATCATCACCTAAACCAATGGTGAAAACCCTAATATTTGAAGCTTTTATATCGGGCAGAACAGTATTCGGATGCTCTCCTTGATTCTGATAGCCATCTGAAAGCAAAACCATTGCCCAGGCATGGGCCGGGTCTCCAAGGGTGTTTAAGTTATTCAGACCGTATCGAAGCCCTTCTCCCATTGCAGTATTTCCGCCTGCGGTTATGCTATCAATTGCATTCTTTATCGCCCATTTTATATCTGCATCTAAAGTATCTAAAAAATAGGTATAACTTGCCGAAGAAGCAAAGGAAACTACTCCTGCTTTATCCCCATACCTCATATAATCAACAAAGAGCTTTGCCGAGGTCTTGGCGTCTTCTATCGCAGGAGAGGACCAGCGCATGCTACCGGAGCGGTCTATGATGAGCATTACATCGGCATGACCACCGGCAGTAGTATAAATTACTGCATCTTTTTCTTTATCTTCTAAAGTATACCCTTTATACTTCAAAATGACTTCAAGATCGTATTTACCTGCTGCATCTTGTTTAGGTGGAGTTAGAAGAAATTTATAATGACAGGCGGAATCACTTGTCCAACTGTTTATTAAGCTTGCTGTTGCTGTTTTCCCGCCAATCTTAAAGGTGAAATCATCCTCTGTAAGTCCAGTAACTGGAGTTGTCCCTTGTTTGACCGCTACAATAACATACTCTATGGGCTTTGGGTTTTCATAAGCACCTACTGAGGCTGGGGAAGATTGGGTGGGGGATGTTATAGAGATAGATAGAATATATTCAAACCGTATAGCATCAGCATTACACTGTGCAGGCATATCATCTACCCTGACATAGGAACCCATTATAAGAGGAAAAGTTCCTAAATTTTCATCACACCACCCAGAACCCTCTTGGTTAATTGTTTTATTACCAATCTCAATACCATCAGGGTCATAAATTGTATAATTAACATTATCTTGATTTTGATCTTTAGATAAAATCACATGAATTTCGTAGGTTCCATCCATAGACAAAATAGGCACCCATTTAGCTGATTGACCACTTCTAATTGGATAGACCCAATCTCCATAAGCAGAATTATAATATTCTAACCAGATATAATCACCCTGGCCATCGAGCGCATCAAGATTAACTTCAAAGTTACCAGCAGGTGAAGGACAAATATTCTGAATAAATCCGTTATCCACCAGAACAGTATATCGCCTTTGTTCCTCTGTTTGAGTTGGATTATAAGTTATAATATTTTTTTTAAAAATTCGGTCTAAATGAGCATAAGTGATTTCTCTATTTTCACCATTAGGTACAATACTCGATGTATATGGATCATTAATGTAGAACTTATCATCGTAATCTCCAGGTATACCATTATCATCACGATACCCCCTTAATACTATCCAGTGACCTTCAACCCAAATTCCAGCAGCTTCATAAACATTCAGAAGTAATGGTCGGTTTTTAATTTCATCGATAGCTCGACTTAGACTAACACCAGCTTCAGAATTAGCATCACCACCCCAATACTCCAAAGCTCTTACACCTGCAGATAGAGTCATACCAGAATAGGTGCCATGATAGTATTTTCGAAAATCTTCGAGGATATTATTTAACCCCGTATCACCTTTTGCGAAACCAACATTTCTATATCCAATAGCTGGTGCTCCTGTTTGTGTATCTGCATAATATCCATAACCCTGCGTTCCCATGTGGTAGATATCATATCCGGTCACACTGCTAATTGGGTAGTTGTATCTTATTAACATCGCTATTGAAGTTGGGCCGCAAGCGGATTCACCACAATCTGGATAGTCCTGCTGTCTTAAATATGGTACGTTATAATTAAAAACATTCTTAGGTAGACTAATTACTTCTATATAGAATGGACCTAAATGAACCGCAGTATCATCCCAATTAGCTTCATCATCAATAATACCATTCCCATTGACATCTGTACCATTATCGACACTTCTTATATGAAAATACCAGTCGTTGCCATTGGCCAAAGGTGGGCTAGTAGTAGACTCCACCTCTTCTATATCCTTAGTTTTATCTGGTAGGGTATTAGGAGAGTGGTCCCAAACGATTGAATAACCGTCTAATCCATTTGCAACGTCATTTGCGTCAAGACCAGCTTGTATATTATCTGTGGCATTTGTCCATGTAACTGTAACTCTATTGTTTTTAGATTGTGGATCATTCCATTGCCCTATGGCATTGCTATGACTTGGACTTTGAATATTTGTCACCGCATTTGGTGGTTCTGTGTCGAAAACATAAACTCTGTAATTTCCATCGGTTATAGCAGGTGGAACTAATACATCAATACAATGACCCGTTATTGCTCCACCTTTATCATCCACTCTACGAAAGCCTATTCCGCCACCATCTATGAAAATATTGGAATTACATGGCAGGACACTAAGATCTGCAGCAACACTTGTACCCGGTGTTACTGGTCCACACCATCCTCCAACTCCTTGTGCAAAAGTTACTTGATCAGGATAACGAACCCAATAGGGTCTACCATTTGTCCAATCATTAGTATCTGGAATGGACTCAGTTGGATCACCCTCTTGGTTTACCCACCCCCCACCACCACTGTCATAGCGTATATACTCATCGTTTCTCGTTAAACCCGTACCTTGCATAGATACGCCTCTTGCAGAATACAAGAAGTCTTCTCTATATGTTCCTGGTATGCCATTTGCAGTAACAAAGTTTCCAGTAAAGTCTTCTTCATCTATTCCAATATCGTAATGTGTAACTTCAAATGTTTGATCAAACCATTCTGCAGAGACAGGGCAAGAAAAACAGATCATCAATACCGTCAAGAACATCGCAACGATTTTACCCGTTGTGTATATCTTTTTTGGTGTAACTAATTTATTCACAACCGTTATAGTTAAACTAACAATCTTCCAAAATCCAAGTCCGCTTTGTGCCATGCACTTCATTTTTATTTCTAAAGAGGCCGTCTCGTAATTGCTTTTGGCTCTAAGAAAGAATTTTGCTTCTTTTAGGATTTCTTTTTCTTCCGATTTGGAATTTTTTGTTAGATCGCTTCGGATTGTTGGACTACCTCACAAAAATATAAAGCGGAAGGGGTATAAAAGCTTTTCGGTATTTCTTATATCCCGCCTTTCGGTGAAAGGGGAAATAAGGCCCAAATGATGTCACGAAGCTGTAACATATTTCATTCTCAACAATCGTCCATCTTTCAATTTTA
>CAZOEM010000267.1:0-4597 GCA_964578735.1 uncultured Halobacteria archaeon
GGATTTTAGAATTAGATATAACTTAAGTCAAAGTGGGCTTAACCGAACACGAATGGATCGCTTTCTACAATTGCCGTAGGATGCCTAAAGAATGCCATTTGATTTCCCTATCTCTTCACATATTCTCAGATTGTTCAATGCTTGCAGGGGTGTGATGGTGAATTCCTCTTTATTCTTCACACACTTGATAAAAGTCTTCAATTCTTCCTTTAATGGCTCTACCTTATTCACCAAAACCTTTTCAATGATATTCTCCTGTGTATATCGTTCATTTTCTATGCCATATTTCCCCGGCTTCCTATACACGTATATCTCCTGGTTCATGAAGTCCCCTTCAATGGTGAACTCTTCCTCCTCTACATACACCGACCTGATTTTTTTCGATGCTTTTCTACTCGCGGATAACGACACAATAGACGAATCGAATTTAATCAACGCTGTGCACAGGTCGTTGTTCCCGGCACTGTAAAGCTCGTAAGCGTCACTGTGGGGCTCTTGCCCTGCCCCATCACGGGCTCCGCCCGTGCCCCCGCAAGCCCAGGAGGGGCTTACCCGCAAGCCCTGTAAGGGCTTATAGAAAACATTAAATACAATATCAATATCATGAATCATCAAATCTTCAACGATTGAGCTGTCCGTTATCCTTGCAGATGCAGGATTGTGCCTCCTTATCTCCACATAAAGCGGATTTTTTATTATTTTATTGATTTCCTCTACGATTGGATTAAACCTCTCAATGTGTCCAACACCAGCAATTAAACCACTATTATCCAGTAAATTCACTAATTCTTTCCCCTCCTCTACGGTTAAGGTAATTGGCTTTTCTATCAGGCAGTGAACACCATTCTCAATCGCTCTTTTAGCTACTTCAAGATGGTATTTTGTTGGAACGCAGATGCTTACCGCATCAATTCGTTCCAAAAGCTCGTCCATAGAATCGCAAACGATGAGGTCATACTCCTCCGATTTTTTTAGCTTATCTTTATCAACGTCAAAGGCATAGACCTCTTCAACCTCTTTAAGTTCTGAATAGATTCTCACATGGTTCCTTCCCATGGAGCCTGTTCCTATAACGCCGACTTTCATTTTATTTCTTATTCTTATTCCTTTTCGCTCTCCAAGTTATTTATTGTTTCCGCAATATAGATTAAATCCTTTTCGGTTAAAGCTGGATGAACAGGTAAACTCAAAATCTTTTGGGATAATGCCGTGGCAACAGGACACTGGACGGTTTCATCAGTATAACCTAACCGTTGGTACAACGGCTGTTTATGGATGGGCAGAGGATAGTGAATTGCAGATCCAATACCCTTATTTTTTAGATAGTTCACGAACTCAGTTCTTGAGATTGTAACTCCTTCTTCTTCCTCTATCGTAACCGCATACTGATGATAGACATGCTTAATCCCGTTTTCCCTATGCGGGAGTTTTAGTCCTTCTACGTTTATGTGTCTATTGAAATAATCCGCATGACTTATTCTCTCCTCGTTAAATGCATTCAACTTCTTTAACTGCGCGAGACCTATCGCAGCCTGTATATCGGTCATCCGATAATTGTAGCCCAATGTCGTATGGTAATATTTCTGGCTCTCACCATGATTTCTGAGCAATCTGCATGCCTTTGCAATGTCGCTGCTGTCAGTTGTTATCATCCCGCCTTCTCCCGTAGTCATATTTTTCGTTGCATAAAAAGAGAAAACGCTAACAACGCCAAAACTTCCTACTCTTCTACTATCATACTCGGCACCATGCGCTTGTGCACAGTCTTCTATTAAAAATAGATTGTGATCTTCGCAAATCTCCTGTATCGCATTCACATCAAATGGATGACCAAATAGATGCACGCCAATAATCGCTTTTGTCCTACTGGTTATTTTCTCTAAAACATCGTTAGGACTTATATTGAAGGTTTTCTCGTCTACATCGGCGAAGACAGGTTTTGCATCCTGGAACAAAATCGAGTTTGCAGTAGAGATGAAAGTGAAGGAAGGGACGATTACCTCATCTCCTTGTTTAATCTTCAATGCCTTGAGTGCAACATCAAGAGCAATTGTTCCGTTGGCAACTGCTATTGCATGAGTAACGCCAATGTAATCTGCGAATTCGTTTTCGAATTCTTCTACTCTCTTTCCTTGCACGACAAAACCTGACACTAAAACTTCTTTTACTGCGTTTAACTCCTCTTCTCCAAATACCGGTTTTGAAATTGAAATCATTTTTAGTCTTAATAGCGCTATTTACAATCCACTATAATAAAGTTTGAAAGAAAGAACCTGTGCTAAGAAAGTTCTCTTCGAGAAAAGTTGTTCATTTAATAATATCATCTAATCTTCCCCCGCTTCTTCTCCCTAATCTGGTTTCTCATCTCTCAGACTTATTCTTATATCTATTAGAGAATTTTGAAAACACCCACACAGGTACTTCTTTGTAGCTTCCGCTGCACTGTGCCGATCCTCAAAACTTATCATCCCCAAAAGGGTCAATTTTGATTCGGCACTATCTACCTAATGCACAATACCCTGTTTCCTCATTGTAAGAGTGGTATATAAAGGGCAAACGGCAAACGGGGGCAAAAGGCTAAGGGCAAAAGGCTAAAGGGAGGAGAGCTGACGGTGGGAGGAAAGTGACGAATTACGAATTAGGAATTACGAATTAGGAATGAAGGGCTAAAGGCAAAGGGGCAAGATCAAGGGGCAAAAGGCTAAACATGACATAAACCAGGGACAATACGATTTCAACTCTGCAAACATTTTTAGGGCATTATCCAATATCCATTCCTTGGATTTGCATATATATCTTTCATATTTGTATCTCTTCGATGAGCTTTAGCTTCTTTTTTCACGTGTTCATAAGCTCTGTAAGCGAACAGAAAATCAAACCAATCTGCACCGTCACCTAAATCCCCGGATTCAAACTTTTGGATAAACTCTTCGCTTGACATTTTATATTTCCTCTCAAAAGTCTCCAAATCCGCCCTATATTCGTCTAAACTCATCGTCAATATATTCTCTTCAATTTCTAAGCCGGACTTGACGATATCCACCGCCTCTTCTCGTATCTTTATCGTCGTCAGCGTCATTTATATCGCCCTATTAATTTCATTTGACTTCCTTATCTCCTCACATACTCTCAAGTTTTTTGATAATTATCATATTTTGACACAGATTTCACAGATTTACACAGATGCCACTCTAAAGTCCTGATCATTAAGTTTATGGGTTCATAGAATAGAATCAAGATTTTATCTATCGTGTGCAGACGCGAATCGTAACCGACAATTTCTATAGAAATAGCTCCAGAGGTGAGATAGATGTGAAAAATCAAGATATCTGGGATAAATATTTAAACATGTATCACATATACAATATTAGTGTGGATATAATGCAAAAAGTTAAACTACCAGACGTATATGAACGTGAGATTAACGCTATTATTGATGCCGGATGTTACGTTAACGAATCGGAGGTAATCAATGATGCATTGAAAATTTTATTTGCGTCGAAACCAAATTTGTAGCTTGCAGCAGCAATTGAAATGTATAAAAAAGAAGAAGTTACGTTAGGGAGAGCCGCTGAGATCGCGGGCATGGGGTTCATAGAGTTCAAAGAAGCTCTAAGGGACCGTGGCATAAAAATAAATGTGCCGAAAACAAGTATGAACGCACTTGATAAGCAAGTAGCAAGGATAAGAAAGATAAGAGGTGGATAATGATCCTCGTGGATACAAATATCCTTTCCACCTTTGCAAAAATCGATAGATTAGAGTTATTATTCAAGGTATTTCGCCAAAAGAGATTATGCATCTCGCCAAACGTTTTTCAGGAACTCAAAGATGCGAGAGATAAGCGGTACGACTTTGTTGAACCCATATTCGACCTACTTCAATACCACAAATTAAAGCTCTTACCGCTGGAAGAGGATGAATACATGTTAATGCTACAATTACCTAAATATCTTGGCAAAGGAGAACTTGATTCCATTGCGATTTGTACGAGAAGGAATTACAGCCTCTTGAGCAACGAACGGAAGGTTATAAAATTCTGTGAAGAGAACGGAATAGATCATTTTGATTTGAACGGTATACTAAATGCGCTTTGGATGTTTGATATTGTTTCAAAAGAAGAAGTTGTTCTGATAATCAAAGAAATGGAAGAAAAAGATAATCTGAAAATTGTATCAAAAGATGAGATTTTTAAGAACGGAAGAAAAACTGAAAGATAAGATGAAATTACGTGCTAATTTAAATACGGATAGTTTAGGCCAATTTCCAACTAAAAACATGAGCTTTGAAGATGCCCTATTTCATCTGATTTTTGGTCAGCGAATAAAAAATCGCTTTGCCTTGCTGTCTGGCAAAGGGCGAACGGCTAAGGGCTAAAGAGAGGAGAGCAAAGGGCAAAGGGCAAAAGGCTAAGGGACAACGTTCAGATAAAAGCGGGAGGGTTGAGCATATCACATAAATCATATCAACCACGTAAATCTTCCGTCTCAAAACTTTACTATTTCGGCTATAAAATAAAAATTGAAAAGAAATTCAGCGTGCGCTACCGCGTTTCTACTTCTCACGCTACAATCTTCAACACCCATGCAGGAACTTA